>CAZWLP010000008.1:0-58398 GCA_964634565.1 uncultured Rikenellaceae bacterium
GACCCGAAATATACCATCGTAAACCAAGTCCGAAAGTATGAAATATAAATCCGGCAAGCACCAGCACAGATAATGACTTAACCAATAAAGAACTACCCGTTTTACCTCTAATAATCATAATTATAAGAACAAGCAGCATAATAACGCCTACGGCAGAGTAATAAGGAAAGAGTTTCTCAAAAATCAGCAGTTTGTAATACATCACTTCTGCATTTACCCTTCTCTCAGATGGAAGTTCATATCCTGCAAATGCTCTCTGATAATCGATTATTGACTTAAGGTACTGATCCGTTTCGATATAGTTTCCTGTTGGTTTTGCAGCATATAATGACCGGGTATAAAGTGAAAGAATATTAGTGAGAAAAATACTGTCCTGCTCGCTTGTAGCATAAGGAAGAGCCTGTGAAGGTGTACCCCAGTTATGTGTTCCATCTCTAAGGGGAAACATCTTTAAGAATTCTCCCCTGGCAATCATCATAACTATATTAACCCTCTCATCTACCTTTATTACCTCCTTGTCCATTTTTGACCTCTGGGCCCCGGATTTTGAATAAGCTCCCTCTATCAGACCAGACAGTGCATAGGTGCCTGTATTAAAATCAACCAGAGCAGTAATCGGCACATACTCTTCGGTTATACCCAGCGCAGACCTGAGTTCGCGATTTGAAACCTTAATAAGCGGTTCGTCCTGCCAATTCTGAAAATCGCTTGTAAGTCCCAGGAATACCTGCATAGGACTCATACCATTATAATTATTTTCCCTGTGTACCTTCCTCATTATATCAGTACTCAGGGTATAGAGAGGCTTGGTTCTTCCCTTCTGGTCCTGTATCAGCACTTTCCCAAACTCATCAGCTTTTTTCTTATTATATACAATCTTTGACGGATTAGCATTCAGAGAAGCTGGCAGTAATAATAGCAGGGTGATAATGCCTAAAATTTTTGAGGCTGAATTTCTCCAGAGAGAAGGAGTAATTTTCCAGAATGTTGAGTTTCTGTTTAGCATTGAAAGAATAATAAATAAGAAAAGTATCGCATATCCTGTATAGGTAACAAGCATTCCTGCCAGATCTTTATTCATTGAAAGAATTGTTCCCTTCTCATCGGGATCGTATGACGACTGGAAAAATCTGTATCCCCTGTGCTTAAGGATATTATTCATATAAATAGAATAAGAAGTATCAATCCCTTTCTCATCATCCTTTAGAATAACATTACTCTGGTAACCGGATGGACTGGAAGAACCGGGGTACCTTTCAAGAACAAAATCTTCAAGAGTAATAGAAAACGGGAGAGTCAGTTTATGAGGACCATATGAGGTCTTAAATCTTAAGCCTCCTGCTTCGGCCATTGCCGATGTGGCTTCTCCGTTATATATATCGTATACATACATTTTCTTTACGGCACCGTCATAACTCACCTCAATCTCAAAAGCATCTTTACCGGTCATTTTCGAATTATCAGCCCTGACAGGAACCAGGACTCCGCTACGACTCAATTTCTGGGGAACGATCCTGTAACCCCTGTATATATAGATAAGTTTTTCCTCGAAAGCAAAAGGTTCTCCAGGAAGGTGTTTAAGCTCTTGCCTGGTCATCATACTGAATACAGAAACCGTGTCAGGAGCAAGAACTGAAAAACCATTGCCATCCATATTTACAGTTATTCCATCATCGGCTTGAACCATAAATCCGAGATTCAGATTCTTATTAGAAAATAATTCGCCTGGCCTTAAAAAAACAATATCGCTATATGATATTCCATCTGAGATTTGCAATGCCATAACAGGCTCTCCACCAGCTACATCAACAACAGACTCTTCTGCATTTGGGATATATCTGGAATACCTGACTTCAAATTTCTTATTATCAATTTTACCATCCCTGTAAAACTCACCAAGGGATGTCCTTGTAACAGCCAGTTTCTGACTTTTTTCATAAACAATATCTCCCTGGCTGTTTGCTATCTGGACTCCCATATACTTATCAGTACTAAGTGCGTAATTACTTGTTTCACCTTCCCTGATATGTACTCTTCCTTCAAAACCGTTATACCTTGTTATAGCAGCACCGAGTATCATTAAAATAAATGCACTATGAAAAGCCAGTATAGTAAGTTTCTTTCTTTTATAAAGTTTAAAAGTAAAAACCTGGCCCAGCATATTTACAACCATAAACACGAAAACCAGCTCAAACCACCTGCTTCCATAAACAAGCTGTTTAGCCGATGCTGCTCCATAGTCGTTTTCAATAAATGTTGCAACAGCCATTGCAACAATAAACACTATAAATAAAGCGCCTGTAAATACAGGCGAAAACAAAAAATTCAAATCTGCCTTAAATCCTTTTTTATCCATTTTCACAAATCATAATAAGTTTATCCTTCTTTAATATCTCAAATTGAGGACAACCGGAACTGATAATCCCTTCGTCTGCAAAATCCTTTAATATCCTCACTACACTTTCTTTTGCCATCCCCGACATCTCGGCGAGCTCCTGACGCGATAATATCATTGTAAATTTATCACTCTCAAATATCTTATCGGCCAGGTATAATAATATCTCTGCTACCCTCCCGGGCATTTTCTTCTGAGTCATGCTCAAAAGCTTATAAATATATCTCTGAGCTCCATAACTTACATCTGTAAGAAAGGCTTCGGCAAAATTACTGTTAGCCTTAACCAGATCCTTAATAAACCTTGCATCAATAAAGCAGGCTTTTACATCGTTTAAAGCAGTAACACTGAATATATGTTTGGAATTTGTATATATGCCAGGTCCTATTATCATTTCTCCAGGTTTGGCTATGCTTAAGAGGAAGTTCTTATTCCCCTGTCCTTCCATATATAATTTAGCAAGTCCCTGAGCGAGGAAAACAGCATTTGATGCAGGCGAACCCTGCTTAAAGATATTTTCTCCCGGTTTAAACTTTGCTTCAAAACGATTATCATTCAAAAAACTCAGCTGATCCTTATCAAGGCCATTAAAGCACCTCCATCTAACAACGCAATCAACACAGCTACAAAGATTATTATTTGCCATATCAGTCTTTCTCTTATTTTGAAGTAATAATACTGCTGTTTTGTAAAAATATATCAACAGCCTGCATGCTCAACAACATTTACAATATTGATATATGTCAACCACCCTACTGTAAAGTATCACCACTGCAAAGGTATAACATCAATCTCAATTTTGTAAAGTAATATCAGATTATATCTACATTGCGTTAAACGATTAACAGTAATTATTGTTCAATTTTAAATTAATAAAACCATGAAAAAATTATCTCATTTATTACTATTTTTCGCAGCTGCAATGTTTGTTCTTGCATCCTGTGAAGGACCGGAAGGACCAGCCGGACCAACAGGACCTACAGGACCGGAAGGACCAGCCGGGCCGCAGGGTGATGTTGGTGCTGACGGAACAACAACCTGTGTCGATTGTCACGACAACTCGACCGATATTTCACTGGCTTCTTTCCAGTATGAGATGTCGGGCCATGCTGAAGCTGAAATAACAAATTATGGTAACAGAACATATGGCAGCGCATATCCTAATGGAATTTGTGCACAGTGCCATGTAAGCCAGGGATTTTTCGAGTACTTTGAAACAGGTACTATTGTTAATGCCCCATACGAAAACCCGCAGAATACAAATTGTTACACCTGTCACAATATTCATGACACCTATACAGATGCAGACTGGTCTCTTACCTATGGAGGCTCTTTCACTTTGGAACAGGGCGATGGAACTTTCAATATGGGATCTGGTAACCTTTGTGCCAAGTGCCACCAGGCTATACCAGTAAATCCAACTCCTGTTCCCGGAGGAGGCGGAGTAACTATTTCTTCAGACAGATGGGGAACACACCACTCACCCAATGCCAACGTTGTTGCTGGTAGCGGTCTTTATGAAATCACTTTCACGGGGGCAGCTCCATATCCCACAGATATGGTTCACTATGACGCACAGGCCTGCGTAACCTGCCATATGGCTCCTGCTAAAGGTAATGATGCCGGAGGACATACCTGGAGCATGGAATACGACTACCATGGAGATGAGATCTTCAACTATAATGGTTGTGTAGCATGTCATTCAAGCGAAGCAACACGGATGGCCAAAATGGAAGATCTTCAAACTGAAGTTTTAGCTAAACTGGCAACTCTTCAGGCTCTGCTTGATAATGATGCAGTAGATATATATAACCCGGATAATGGTCGTAATTTCAAAGGTGATTTCAGCGACGACGTTGCAGGTGCTTATCTTAACTGGCAGACTATCACTGAAGACAAGAGTAATGGAATGCATAATCCTGACTATGTAATTGCTATTCTTGATAACTCTATTGCTGCAATGCAGGCAATCGTAGATGCAGCGCCAGTAAAATAAACAGCAGAATTTCAATAAATCAATATTAAAGGCTCTCCCCGGAGGGCCTTTTTTTGTGATTCCAGATTCCAGATTCCAGATTTAAGATTAACGATTTAGCGGAAAAAATAACTGAACTACTTTGCCTCCGATGGTCGCAATAAATTATATTGCTTCCTTGCAAGCTTAATCCCTTTTATTTGAAATAGATTTTCAAGTACCTTAAATCATCAACAGATCTAACTATGGTGCCAGAATGAATCTTAAATCAAAAATCGTTAATCGGGCATCGGGAATCTTAAATCAGGCCGAAGGCCGTCACTCCCTGCCCCCTGCTCCATGCATAGAATAAAAGCGTGACCCCGGTTAAGAGATCACGCTCATATTCGTGAAATTCGTTATTAATTAGTGTTAATCTTTATTATCGCTCAGGCCTTTACCCGCCCTTTTAATTCTAAACAGGCTGATAATAGCATAGAGGTAGTGACCCCATACACCGGCCAGCATTATCGACAGCGTAATAATCATCCACAGAGGTGCGATTTGAGTCCATAGTGCCCGGTGAGTTTCAGCTACCTCATGAGAAGACGGGATTCCCCAGTTAGTTTCAATTCTTTTTTCAACATTTCCAAACTGCCAGTGGTCGTCGAATCTGCCAATAACTGTAAGCTTACCATGCTCATCACCCGGTATATCATCCGGAAATTCCACGCTTGCTGTTCCATCTTCAAAATATCCCTCTCCCGCAGTAAGGAAGCTGAACATCCTGGGTACAAACACAAAAACATCCTCATCACTAACAGGAACTTTTTCTCCATCAAGCATTGTATATGCGGTAAGATTTACAAGCTTGCCTTCCTCTTCGTTCTCTGTAAGGGTCATTTCGAGGTTAACATCCAGTACTGTGACTTCATTCATCGCCATCTGTATATTGTCCTTACCCTCAAATTCTGCATAGAACCACCAATAATTTTCTTCATCTGCGGGCAGCTCCATATTATCAGGAATAATATAGGTAGCTCTGCCTAATTTGTCTGTTACAACCTCTCCAAGAAGTTCCTTTTCATCCCTGTTGGTATAGAACTTAACCATTAATCCCGGAATAGCTTTCTCTCCCAGGTCGGTAGCATCAAATACTCTCGCGTTAAGGGACTTCTGGTTAGTTGTATTCTTAAGATACTTCAGCTCCATAAAAGGGCTGATAATAACAGCTTCTTCTTCGTCCTGGGCAAATGCCTTTACAGGCCCTAAAAAGGCAAGCAGGCATAGCATAATAGATAAATAATTTCTTGTCTTCATAGCCGTTCCTTTTTAGAGTTCATTATTTTCATCAGCCTCCTCCATATCAGATATTGAAATTAGCGGTGCTATTTTAGATATCAGCATAAGGAAGATTCCAAATACTGCCACACCGGCGGCAGTGAGTGCCCATTCTACCCAGGTAGGGGCATATTTTACAAACTCCATCCTGTCGTCCTGGATTGGAAGGAAAGGTGTTTCAAGAGTGGGAACAATAATAATATAACGGTTAATCCATAAACCCAATAGTGCAATAACAGCTGCCAGAACAATATTCCTGATTGTGCGGAATCGTTTAAATGCCACTATAATCATAGGAACAAGAATGCCCACATAATTCGCAAGAATAAACAGGAAGTAGTAATCCTCAAACAATTTATCAATAAGGATCTTATCCATTTTAACCGAACCATACCATTTAGTAAGGTAGTCGCTAAAAGTAAAATAGCCGTAGAAAGCTGCAATTATACCGAGTATATAACCAACATTAATAAAATGTTGAAGTGTAATATACTTCTCAAGTTTATAAATCTTCCTGAATATTTGCATAAGTACAATAAGAAGACCTGCTCCTGAGAATACAGCAGCAATTACGAAATAAGGTCCGAAAATTGTACTGTGCCAACCGGGTTGCAGTGTTACTCCAAAAATCCATGCAAGAACAGAATATACAATTATTGCAATCGCAATAATCATTGCAGCCATAATATCTTTAGCTCTTTTAAGAATTATATATTGCTTTTCTGTTCCCTGATAACCTATTGCCAGAAAACGGTAAAGCTTTCTCTTCCACTCCTTCATTTTAACGTCTTTCGAATCCCTCAGGATTGCAAAGTCCTCAACAAAAGACAGATAAAGAAAAAGGAAAGCACCAACAAGGTCTGTGATAATGGCAACAACGTCCCAGGTGATAGGCGACTGTATCCTTGGATGGGTAAACAGAATATATAATCTGTCTAGTCTTCCTATACAAAAGAAAATAAAGAAAGGACCTATACACAGTGCTATCACAGTAATAAGCTCTGCAAATCTAAGAACAGGTGCTCTCCACTTTGCTCTGAACAGGTGAAGGGCTCCTGATATTAAAGCACCTGCATAACTAAGACCCATAAAGAAAATAAAATTCACGATATACAGGCCCCAGACAACATTATCTCTCATCCCTGTAACTTCATGTCCTTTATCAATCTGAAGAACCAGAGCATAGATTCCGATTGCAAATACAATTACAAGAAACCCAAATATTATATACCATCTTTTAGAGGTACCCTCAATTTCGGATGTCAAATCCCGCATGAGGCTTTTATTATTAATTTCCATCATAATAGCCTGATTTTATTTTTTTGCTCCGCGGGGTCCGGCATTCTTATACCTTACCTTTATTGATTCATCCAATGCATCCATTCCATCCTGATATGGAAACAATCTGTCAGTTGGAGGCAGATAGTATACACTCGGATGAGTTCCGAGCGACTCAAGGTACCTGTATCCATGCTTCTCTTCCATAACCTTTGAGAAGCGAATAGTCTCAGCACCGTTTGTAACGGTATCTTCAACGAGATCTCCAAAATATAATGCTCCCATAGGACATGCACTTACACATCGTGGCAACATATTGTCTCTCAATCTATCTGCACAGAACACACATTTACCTACTGTTCCTTCTATCGGAGGAGTATTAAGCTCAGGATCATAAACATGATCATCAGGCACTTCAACACCCGGGTCTCCCCAGTTAAATACCCTGGCAGAATAGGGGCAACCTGTCATGCAAAACTTGCATCCTATACAACGCTTGCTATCAACAAGCACAATCCCGTCATCCCTCTTATATGTTGCCCCAACCGGGCAGACACTTACACAGAGTGGATTATCACAATGAAAGCAGGGTCGGGGAAGCCAGTAAGGAGATGTATGCTCTGAATCCTGGATTGAATAGAGTTTCATCCACTCATGATTTCTTGCAAGCATATGGCCTTCCTGGCAGGCATCAACACATTTCCTTGCATTTGCACATTTTGCCAGGTCTATTACCATCACAAACTTTCTGTTTGGCAAACCCTGGCGCGCGATTTCGCGTAATTTTTCAGTGTCGGGTTTAACTTTTGACAGAGCTTCCTGGTCGACTTCCACCAGGGTGCCATCTGTAGTAAGAACCTTCACCTTCTTACCTGGCGAGGCACTTGCGCTACCAGCTGCAAGCATTCCCGCTCCTGCAAGAGAAGCGGCTCCTACTCCGGCACCAAAACTCTTAAGAAATTTCCTCCTGGAATTTTCAGGTTTCTCATTTTTGTTCATAGGCTTGATTAATAATTAATTAATCATGCTCCTCATGGTAACCGTTTATCATGCTTTTGAAGAGAGTACCCGGTTTATCTCCAAGAGTGCACGTGTATATATGTATAATTAAAAATACAGAAAGAAAGAAACCAACTGAAATATGTAAGATATCGGTTAATAATAATCCACTGACACCAAGAAACTGTTTAATTAAAATCTCCGGGAAAAGAAGTCCCAGTCCTGAAATAATAAGCAAGGGAATTCCGAGGTACATTACAAGCACATAAAATATTTTTTGCAGAGGATTAAACTTTGAATCTTCGGTAACAGGGAAAGGGTGTTTTTCTCCCTTAAACATTCCAAATGCATAAAACTTCGCCTGGGTAATAAGATCCTTAAAAAAGTTCTCCTTCTTTATCTTATAATGTTTGCTGTTAACACCCATCCAGTTACCGAGCAGGAAGATAATATAATTGCCAATCAGAATAACAGCCATTGTGTTATGCCACGCAATAGCATGATCAAAACGAATCAATGACACACCGTCGCTTTTACCTGCAAATTGTATTGCAATGCCTGTTGCAATTAGGATAAGGAATAGCACGGCATTGATAATATGCCAGATTCTTATCCAGACCGGGTATAGAAATAGTCTTTTTGCCATGTTAAACTTTCTTTATTATTCTAATTATTATATGAAAACCTATAACCGCGAGTACTCCGCCAAAAATTATAAAACTTAGCAGACCCAATATTCTATTAGAGTTAGCTCCGACAACGTATGACTGGTTCAGGATAACGGCATTCATATAACCACCATCCGATCTGAATTCCCTGCTCTGGTACTTATATAGGGTTGTTAACAGCCTTGAGTCTTCAGAATGACACTCAGTACAATTTCTAACAGCCTGCTCCTTTGGAAGAATCTTATGTGCAACAAGCATATCCTCATTTACTTCGGTATGACACTCAATGCATCTGACATTCTTAAAGTGAAGCGACTCATTAGGCAACCATTCGTGGTTAGTAACAAAATTCACCTCGGCATTATCGCTAAGCAGCTGGTAGTTGCTAAAATTTCCATGACACTCCAGGCAGATATTATTATCATATAATATAGTTTTTTCCAGATTTTCTGTGTTACGGATATTTATCTCATAGCTATGAGGATTATGGCATTTCCAGCAGGAGAAGCCTTCAAGCTCTGCATGAGTGCTTTCCTGATACTCAAGATCGATATTTTCAAACTGATAACGGGCATAAGCTTCGTCATATGCATGACAATCGTTACATGTAAAATGCTCCTCCAGTCTTTCAGATGTATTGTGCGGAAAGATATTAAACTCATAGGAATGACAATCGGTACAGGCAAAACTCCAGTGGTTTGACTGGTAATACTTATCTCTATTGATATAATAATCCTCGTTCATATTTCTCTTCGCCGTCACACCCAAAACCGTATCTGTAAGTTCGTATGTAACTTCGCCATGGCAGACTAAACAGGCTTCGTTGTCTTCGGCAAAGATATTATTCTCAATGCCTTTCTCGACAACAACCTGCTCCTCAGGGTCCTGCATCACAGGATTATTGTCGACCGTTAAGAAATTAACGGAGAATATTACAGGTATTAATGCTAATAATATCTTCATCGGCTGTTATTTATACTATTAAAATCTAACGGTTACATTTAGTCCAACGAGGAATTCTCCTTCATAAAAATCGTTCTTGTTATAAACAAAATTCCTCTGTCCGACTATCCCCTTATAGTTGGCAAAGAAAAGCTGAAAGGCGTGAGTGGGTGTTCCCTTTTCCCATCCTATAGCCAGCTGAGGCTTAGTAGGTTCAAAGTTGCGCTCACCGTCGTCATCTGCATCAACATCAGGGGCAGTAAACAGATAATCATATTCGAAAATTACTGAATGCTGTGAAGAACCAATAGTATATTTTCCACCTGCATGCAAGCCAAAGTTAAGGTTCTCATATCCATTCTCAACAGAGTTAAACCAAATAAAGGTAGGTGCTAACTGCATTGATAATGACTCTGAAAATTTCCTGGCTACAATTAGCTGGTGAAAATAGGCAAGCTTATGAGTCATCTTGAACTCCTCAGGAGGGCCAAAAAACTCATCTGCCCTTGCTTCAACACCAATATTTCCATAGTATGTAAGTGAAACAGGCATTGAACCTGACTCAGTTTGCTGCAGAATAGCATACTTGGCCGCAAAATCCCAGTAGCTGTTATCCTTTGTCACTCCGGCAGCAAGCATTAACTTATCTGTAATACCATAATTTATACCAAGTCTTATATTGGCTGGTGAATAAATTCCAAATAAGGTTTTAGCCCCATTGGTAATCTTATCAAAGCGGTGATGTATTTCAAACTCCATCATTCCTTTATAAGGAGTCATTACGGTCTGATTATCCACCAGGATGCTGGTCTCAAAGGTAAGGTAGACAGGAGTATTTTCCTCCTGAGCAAAAATTGGCAAAGTCAACATTGCCAGTAACATAAGTGATAATATCTTTTTCATATCTTAATAATTAATAGGTTCGGTTAGTTTATTTAAGGTTTGTCTCTTCGTATATCCAGTCTAACAGTGTAAACAGATCGGTAGTGTTCCATGTTCCACCATGTTCAGGATCGTTTATCCGGATAACCACAATACTATTCTCTGCATCTTCCTCATCGATGTATCCTCCATTAACAAGGGCTGATTCAGAATTTGCTTCTCTTAAATCCGGAGGAATCTGTCCGTTATGGCATCCATCGCATGCGTACTTGGCAAAGAGGGGTGCAACATGAATGTCATAACTTAGAGGCCTGTCTGGTCTGACAGGATTCTCGTTTAGATTATAGTCCCATTTTGGTGGGTCCCACTGATGCTTCTCACAGGCCATTAAGCCTAATAAAAACACCATGGCAACACCAACGACTATATAAATTTTATTTCTCATACTTATGATATTATAGATTTAAAAAACTTTGAATTTTCAACTGTTAAATATATATCAATAAAAAAAAATGTAGATGCAATTCATAAGATTCGATGGCATGATTTCCATTGATCTTTATCTTAAAAAAAAATGACCTATGTCAATAATGGCAATTTACGAAATGTTCCTGAACCAAACCTTTCGATATATATGAAATACAATATTTTAGCCAGGACCGGCGCCCTGGGAACCGGTCTGTGAGCAAATTTTTATCTAAAAAAAGTGCAACTGGCGTTGCACTTTCTCTATAATATAAATAATTTATCCTAGAACTTATAAGTGTTGTCCTCAATTATCCTGTCGGCCAGTCTGCGCCTTGCATCTTTAACATTTACAGGCGCCACAACAGTCAGCTCATCAGTACGGGCAAGGTAAGCATCTGCATTTTCAGTTTCTGTAAGGGAATTAAATGCATCTCTGGCTGCTTTATTTATCTTGGCAGCAGCATCATATATATAAACATCAAGTATGTCTGAATACAGGTCTGCAGATCCTTTGAGTTGCTCTATCTTTTTAACTCTGAGGGCCATAGATTCAGCAACATAGATTTCCATCATAATATTTGAAATATTAAATAATATCTCCTGTTCATGAACCAGTTTCTTGCCGAATTCGGCTGATGCTGCATTAATAGCCAGAAGAGCTATCTTCTTAAAGTTTCTGATGTAACTTATTTTCTGATCAAAGAAATCATCACTAGTTGCTATCTCAGCCTTAAGAGAATCTAAATCTGTCGCCAGTTTTTGTGCTTCCCCGAACAGATCAAAATCTCCTTTCATTGCCCTCTTCATTGCAGTATCAACCACAAGAAGCCTGTTAATCTCATTTGTGCCCTCAAATATTCTGTTAATCCTTGAGTCTCTGTATCCACGCTCTACATCCATCTCGGCTGAATATCCCATTCCTCCATGTATCTGCACTGCCTCATCTGCAACATAATCGAGCATCTCTGAGCCATAGACCTTAAGCAGGGCTGCCTCTACAGCATAATGAGCAATTGCATCAATAGCGGCACGTCCTATATCACAACCTTCTGTCTTATATTTTGCCATAAGATCATCAATATCCTTACTTACCCTGTAAGTAGCCGATTCTGCGGCAAATGTTCTTATAAGCTGATCGGCAAGCTTAAATTTAATAGCTCCGAAATTAGCGATCTTTGTTCCAAACTGCTTGCGTTCATTGGCATATTGTACTGAATCAATTATAGCTTTTTTGGCTGCTCCTAGAACATTGGCTCCAAGCTTGAGTCTGCCCATATGGAGTATACTCAGAGCAATACGAAATCCTTCGCCCCTCTTACCTATCATATTCTCAACGGGCACTTTAACATCATTGTAATATATTTGTGCTGTCGATGATCCTTTAATACCCATTTTGTGTTCATCCGGTCCTACCACAACTCCTTCCATGTCTCTCTCCACAATAAAGGCACTCAAAACACGGTCGTTATCAACCTTTGCAAAAACTATCTGTATATCAGCAAAACCGGCATTTGTTATCCACATTTTCTGTCCGTTCAGAATGTAATATTTTTCATCCTCCGACAGGCTTGCTCCTGTTTTGCCCGAGTTAGCATCACTTCCTGCTCCAGGCTCTGTAAGGCAGTATGCACCAATAAGTTCTCCGGTAGCCAGTTTGGTAACATATTTTTCTCTCTGCTCATAGGAGCCAAAATACATAATTGGCAATGTCCCGATGCCACAATGTGCCATAAAAGCCACTGAGAATGAATGTGCTGCACCAATTGTTTCGGCAGCCAGCATCTGAGTTACGAATGACTGGCCAAATCCCCCAAATTCTTCAGGAATTGATATTCCCATTAAGCCGAGCTCGCCTGAACTCTTCAGTTTTTTAAGCATCAGCTCACGATTTCCAAGGTCTAGATTATCCAGATCGGGATATACTTCCGTTTCAAGGAAATCCTTACAGGTCTGGGCAATCATAAGTTGTTCTTCATCATACTCCTCGGGAATAAAAATATCTTTTGGTTCAACTTCGCTTACAAGAAATTCTCCACTTTTTAAGACTTTTCTGTTTTCCATTGTTTTATATCTAATATTAAATTACTTACAAATTCAGGGCTTCTGCTATTAATTCGGCAATATCAAAATTCTTTATATCCTCTTCCCTGTTCTTATATTTTATTCCATCGGTCATCATTGTCATACAGAAAGGACAGGAAGTGGCTATAATTTCTGCCTTTGTCTCGAGTGCATCCTCTGTACGCTCAATAAATACTTCCTTATCTCCCTTTTCAGCCTCCTTAAACATCTGACCCCCTCCTGCACCACAACAAAGAGCCTTGCTTTTATTTCTTTTCATTTCCACCACATTTGATCCAAGAGATTTAAGGATTGACCGTGGTTCATCATAAATTCCGTTTGCCCTACCCAGGTAACAGGGATCATGAAATGTAATATCAGCACTGCTGACCTTAGTATTATCAAATTTCAGTTTACCACTTTTAATCTGCCTGTCAAGAAATTCAAGATAATTTATTACCTCATAACTTCCTCCCAGATCGGGGTATTCATTCTTAAAAATATTAAAGCAGTGTGGACAGATAGTTATTATCTTTTTTACCTCATAAGCTTTAAATAACTCTATATTTTGCAGGGCCTGCATCTGGAAAAGCATTTCATTACCAGCACGACGAGCGGGATCTCCTGTGCAGGTCTCCTCTTTACCCAGTATGGCATAGTCGGTACCAAGATAAGTAAGTATCTTTGCAAAAGCCCTGCTTACCTTTTTGTACCTGTCGTCGAAGGCTCCGGCACACCCAACCCAGAATAGATATTCAGGCTTCTCGCCCCTGGCAAATTTATCGGCCATTACAGGTATCTCAACTTTACGGGTTTCCATAAAAAGATCAGTTATTAATATTAATCTCAAGATTCTCGGTCCATAGCAATCTATCATCCATTGAATATTGCCAGGGAGCACCGTTATTTTCAATATTATTAAAGGTAGATTTTAGTTCTCCCGGTGCCGACGCTTCCTCCATAACCAGATACCTCCTGATATCTACAATTAAAGTTGGATGATTAATATTTACAGGACATTCCTGGGCACATGCATTACAGGTAGTGCAGGCCCATAGTTCTTCTTCACTGATATAATCCCTCAAAAGGGATTTATTATCGTTGAACTCTCTTCCTTCCTTTACCATTCGGGGGCCTTTCTCATTCATCCGGCTGCGAACATCCATAATCACCTTCCTGGGTGATAAAAGCTTACCGGTAATATTTGCCGGGCATACTTCCGTACATCTTCCACACTGAGTACATGACAGAGAGTCAAGATAGTTCTTCCACGACACATCCTCAACATCTTTTATTCCAAATCTTTCCATTGGTGCATCTTCGGCAGGAGCAACAAAAGCAGTCTCGGGATCCATCATCAGTTTTACTTCCCGGGTAATATTATCCATATTAGGCAATTTACCCAATGGGTCGAGCCTGGAAAGAAAAACATTTGGAA
Source organism: uncultured Rikenellaceae bacterium (assembly GCA_964634565.1). Lineage (GTDB taxonomy): Bacteria > Bacteroidota > Bacteroidia > Bacteroidales > VadinHA17 > JAUVKT01. The sequence continues at coordinate 14,427 of CAZWLP010000008.1, forward strand.
TTGAAAGAAAAACATGAAAATGTTTTGAATAGGGTAGCATATTGGCAAATACAAAGATCAAAAGAATATGGCTCCACCAGAAAGCCTCGTGCCAATTGTGTATTTGCTCTGTACTAAGCCCGGAGAATACACCTGAAATAAGATTACCAAGCGGATAAAAGCCATAGACAGTATCTCCCCCTGATTTCATAAGAGCAACATAAGCAGCATTCATTCCGGAGAGTGAGACCATTAGTAACAATATCATGGTCAGAGCAATATTTGCATCAATATGAGAGCTCTTTTTCATCTCCACACCTTCAAACCTTGATATATGCAGAAATAATCTTCGTACGATAAACATCAGGATAAGTACAGCAATAAGCACGGCAAATATATCGCCCGAGGCAAAAATTAATGTATAAACCACTCCCAGAAAACTAAGAACCCTATCGGTAGCAAACAGACCATCTATTACCATTTCTATACTACCGATCAGTATAACCAGGAAGCCCCAGAAAACGAGAGCATGCGCCAGTCCTATTAAAGGTTTGCGAAAGATCTTAGTCTGACCAATAGCAACTGCCAGAGTAAGTTTGATTCTTTTCCATATATCCTGCACACGGAAAGCAGGTCTGGTAAACTTAAAAAACCTTGATAGTCTCAGCACCGTATATGAAAATACTCCCAGTGTTAAAAATAGTGCCAGAGCAAAGTAGATTTGTTTAGTCATTATTCAGTCTTTATGCTGATCTGATATAAAAAGACACTTACTTATTTTTAGATGCCTTAACAGCATTAACCAGTTCGGGAAGAACTTTTAATGCATCGCCAACAATACCATATTGAGCTGTCTCAAATATAGGGGCATCTTTGTCGGTATTTATTGCAACAATGTACTTTGAAGAGCTTACTCCGGCAATATGCTGTGTTGCACCTGATATGCCTACAGCAATATAGAGGTTAGGAGCAATAATTTTACCTGTTTGCCCGGTATGCTCTTCATGAGGTCTCCAACCTTCATCAGAAACCGGACGTGAACATGCTGTTGCTGCGCCAAGCACTTCAGCCAGTTCCTCGAGCGGACCCCAGTTATCGGCAGATTTCATTCCTCGGCCACCGGATACAACTATTTCGGCATCTGTAAGAAGAAGTTTACCTCCCTGCTTATGAACATCCTTAACTACAGTTTTTGCTTCAGGGAAAACGGCTGCTTCAAATTTCTCAACACCAGCTGAACCTCCAGTCTCAACTACATCGAAGGAATTCTGGGCAAGCGTTATAATTTTTATATCTGATTTAATAACAAGTTTTGCAAATGCATTTCCTGAAAATACACGTTTCACAACGGTAAATGGATCAATACTGACAGGAAGCTTCGACACACCTGCGCCAATACCCGCTTTAAGTCTTACTGAGAGGCGGGGTGCGAGTGCCTTGCCACTATTATTATTGGCAAGTACAATAATACCGGCTCCTTCTTTTATAGCCGCTTCGGCAATAATGGAGGTATAAACCTTATTATCAAGAACCTTTACCTTATCGTTATCAACTGTAAGGACTTTGGCAGCACCATAGTTGCCAAGGCTCTGAAGCTCATCTTCACTAACTTCTCCTATAGAAACAGCTGTAAGAGATGATCCCATTTGTTCTGCAAGCTTTGCCGCATATGACACAATCTCATAAGTTTGCTTCTTAAACCTGCCGTCCCAATTTTCTGTATATACTAATACTGACATATCTATAATCTTTCGGAAAATTAATATTAAATAACTTTGGCTTCATTTTGCAGAATCTCAATCAATTCTGCCGGCTTATCTGCATCAATAAATTTGCATGCAGCCCTCTCTTCAGGCAGAGTGTATGACTCAACATTGGTAAGAGGGTCAACAGAGACGGGCTCAATAACTTTTATTGGCTTAGACCTGGCCATCATTATACCCCTCATAGCTGCAATCCTTGGTTCTTTAGCTATACCTTTCTGAACAACAGCCACAAATGGAACGGGAACATTAACAATTTCCTTTCCCCCGTCGATCTCGCGGGTGATTACAGCTTCGCCACCCTCCAGATCAAGAGATGAAACAGCTGATACAGATGGTATATCCAAAAATTCTGAAAGCATGCCACCAACAGTTGAACCATTATGGTCGCTCGACTCAATTCCACTCAGAATAATATCAAAGTCTTCTCCCCTGACTATCTCAGCAATCTGTGCTGCAACAAAATATGCATCCAACGGATCAGCATTAACCCTTATGGCATCGTCTGCTCCAATGGCAAGGGCTTTTCTTATAGTCGGCTCCGATGATTGTTCTCCAACATGGATTACCGTAACCTTATCAACTCCTGCACCGGGTTTTTCTTTTAGCTCAAGGGCTCTTGTAAGTGATAATTCATCCCAGGGGTTAATAACCCACTGTATCCCTGCTGTATCTAGCTTAGTATTGTTCTCAAGAAATTTCACCCTTGTTGTGGTATCAGGAACATTACTAATGCAAACCAAGATTTTCATTAATATGTAGTTTTAATTAATTGAATATTGTTTTATAAAACACTGGATATAAAGACATTAAATTCAGTGAAATAAATATTGCCTTTTGAGCGAACAAATATATAAAAAATTGATCGACTACCAAATCCACATAAACTGCTTTACAAGATAATTCGAAATTTAAATGATTATATATCATTATTTATCAATGCCTTGCAAAACGCATAGAAGAAAGATGCAGGCATGGTTCGAAAAACACTTAAATAAATTAAGAACAGGGCCAGATAGCAGATTTAAAAACATATTTCTTAAAATAAAATTTAAGAAGTACTTTCGCAGCCTTATATCCCGGAAAGATGAAAATACTCAGAACATATGGCTCTATAATACTGGCAACCCTTTTCTGGGCTATCTCATTTATCTGGTTTAAGATAGCGAATGAGGCATACAGGCCGCTCACAATTGTGTTCCTCAGACTAATAATCTCCGTACTGCTTCTGAGCGTTTTTCTTTATGCGACAGGCAGGTTTGAAAAGATAAAGAAAAAAGACCGGAAGTATTTTCTTATGATGTCCTTTTTTGAGCCCTTTCTGTATTTTATTGGTGAAAGTAACGGGCTTACCTACGTACAGTCTACCACTGCATCTGTAGTTATTGCAACTATACCTGTTTTCGCGGCTCTTGGAGGATGGCTTTTATATGGTGAGAAGTTAAAATCTATAAATTATGTTGGTGTTGCCCTGTCTCTTGCCGGCGTTATGATTTTTGTAATGAGCGGCAGTGGCAGAATCACACTTGATCCCAGGGGCCTTGCCTTATTATTTCTTGCAGTAATATCAGCATCAGGTTACACCCTGGTATTAAAAAGACTGGCCGGGGATTATCACCCTATATATATAGTAAATGTTCAGAATATTATCGGTTCAATACTATTCTTACCAGTTATACTGGGATTTGAGCTTGAGCATTTCAAAGAATATGTATTTAACCCAAAATCAATGATAGCCGTAATTGAGCTGGCGGTATTTGGATCATGCGGGGCATTTATCCTCTTTGGTTTTGCCGTAAGGAAACTGGGCGTAACCCGTGCAAATGTTTTCTCTAACCTGATTCCTGTTTTTACTGCAATTTTTGCCTTCCTGATTCTGAAAGACAGGTTTACTGCACAGAACATTATCGGGATGCTGATCGTGATAGCAGGATTATTCCTGTCGCAATGGGAACGTAAGCCTAAGAATCCGGAAAGATCCTTCCTGGCTGGTAAAACAGCTTAGGCTTACCGGTCAAGACCAATAATCAATTTCTCCTTTGCTACGATTTCACCGTTTTCCCTGAATACCATAATATAAATTCCTTTTGTCAGATGAGATAGTGATATATCAGTATCTACACTTACGATATCTGAATAAACTACCTGCCCATAAAGATTAATTATTTCCATATCAAGCAGTCTGGTGACACTGATATGCATAATATCCTTTACCGGATTGGGGAAAAACTTAACCGGGGGTAAATATAATCCATCCTCAATCCCCAGGCTTGGATCATAAAAATCTTCAAGGTTTGTGAAATAATGCTCTTTCAGGTAGGCCAGGATAATTGCTGCGAGATCATCAGCAAATGCCAGTCTTAAATGTTCAATAAAGCGTATATCCGGGTAACATTCCATCTGAATTCCGTCAATTGTACCCCCGTATTTTGAACCATGTCGATCGGTATTATAGCCACCACTGAAATAAGCATCAGTTGGAAATTCAAAAAACAGGCTGGGAACGGTCGTATATCCTTCGTTCTCCAGCATTGTTCCAAAAGCATTGTCGCCTCTTAACAGCTCTGAAAAACTAACACTATTGTTATTATTTGCTATCAGATTCCGGATACTGCTTTTATCCTCATATGTTGGGGTATTCAGTTCAGAATCAGATAGCTGCAATTCTGATCGCGTCAGAAGATAGCCAAGTTCGATTCGTGGTCCATGACTGCTCTGACCATGTAAATCAATAAAAAGCCCTTTCTCATAATCCCGGGTAACAATAAGCTTGGCACTATCAATATATGTCTGATATTCATTCCACGCTATAGCTGATTCAGGATCTCCACAACTAGCCTCTGCAACATCCCTGTTGGCATCCATCTTGATTCTCTTAAGATGGTTAACAATAACATGTGGGTAACGACCGGTTGATTCAAAGATAGCCGTTCTTAGTTCCTGCGACAATTCATAGGTATAGGAGTCGGTAACAGTTGTTCCACAGGTTCTGTCAGGTATTTCCGACGGTGTAAGATCTCCTCCATGTGGAACAGAAATTATCAGGGGCAGACCGCCACACATATATTCTATATAATCATTCCTTCCAAAATAAGATTCTCCTTCAGTATATACCTGGGATAATAAGGGTAATCCCGTAAAAAATAACAGTAGGAATACATTTAGATATTTAACTTTCTTGTAGTTCATGACTTTACGATTATTATCCTTTTATTTTTGAATAGAGTAGTCTTCGGTTCATCTTAAGATATTCTGCTGCCCTGCTCTGATTATTGCCGTGCAAAGCGAGTGCCTCATCTATTAATCGTCTTTCCAGCAGGCTAATTGTCTCCCTGAAAGACAGCCCTTTATCGATAAATGACAGCAAGGACAATTCCTTCTCTTCGCTATAATTCTTCAGTGGCAAATGATCAATTGTAAGTATCCCTTCATTTGTTGTTACAACGGCACTATGTATTGTATTTTCAAGCTCCCTGATATTTCCTGGCCAGTTATATTTATAAAGCATCTTATAAGTCTCCTCAGATGGAACAAGCTTTTTGTCGGGGCTATACTTTGATAAGAAATGGTCGAGGAGCAGATTAATATCTTCCTTTCTTTCTCTAAGGGGTGGTACATTTATTCTGACTACACTTAATCGATAGTAAAGATCTTCACGAAAATGACTTTCTGCTTTATCCGGCTCAATATCCCTGTTAGTAGACGCAATAACCCTTACATCAACTTTTATGGGCTTAACCCCGCCTACCCTGAAGAAAGATTGATTCTGCAATATTCTAAGTAACCTTATCTGCAATGACTGGGGCATACTGTTAATTTCGTCGAGATAAACGGTTCCCCCGTCAGCAATTTCAAAAAGGCCCTTCCTCATTGCATCAGCACCAGTGAAAGATCCTTTTTCATGACCAAAAATTTCACTTTCAAGCAAGGATTCTGAAAGAGCACCACAGTTTATCTTAACATAGGGTTTATCGACCCTCAGCGAATGCCTCTGAATAGCATCTGCAATTAGTTCCTTGCCGGTTCCACTCTCTCCATAGATCAGCACTGTTGCATCTGAAGTTGCAATCCTTCCTATAAGCTTAAAGATATCCTGCATCCTGGCACTTCTACCGATAATTGTATTTGAAGGGCTCTGGTTTACAGACTCATTAACAATGCTCCGCAGACTTTGAACCTCATTCAATAATTTCTTGTATTCGCAGGCTCGCTCCACAATCAGTAAAAACTCGTCCAGTTCAAAGGGTTTTTCGAGATAATCGAAGGCGCCAAGTTTTATAGCCTTCATCGCTCTCTCGCTTGTTCCGAAGGCAGTAAATATTATCACCGGCACATCCGGATAAATCTTTTTCATCTCTTCCAGCACTTCCATTCCATTCTTAACAGGAAGATTAATGTCAAGAATTACAAGTTGCGGTTTTTCTTCCCTGAACCTGATTAATGCTTCATCGCCATCTCCGGCTTCAATAATATCATATTTCAGCGAACCCAATAAATCGGCAAGATTCTTCCTCATAGACTTTTCATCGTCGACTACCAAAACCTTTATATTAGAGCGTTCTTCCATTAGCTACTGATTTAGAGGCAACTTTATTACACATCTGACACCACCTGAAAGCAAATTAACAAGAGATATTTCGCCGTTATGGGCTTTTACTATCTGGTCTGATATTGCAAGCCCCAGTCCGGCGCCTGAGTCTTTAAGTGTAAAGAAAGGTACAAAAATTTCATCTAAACATTCCTCAGGTATACCTATCCCATTATCCATAATCTGTATTATAATTGTATCGCCGGCATAATCGTATTCTGTTAAAACCCTTATCTCACCTCCATCAGTCATAGACTCATAAGAGTTATTAAGAATATTTATCAGAACCTGCTTCATTGAGTTCTCATCAATCATTATTTCAGGCAGGTCCGGATTAAGATTTCTGATAACTGTAACCTTGCTTCCTGCCTTATCGTAGTCGAGAAACTTTAGTACATCATCGATAAGAATATTTATGTCTGTTTCCTTCAGGTTCTTCTCTACAGGGCGAGAAAATATAAGCAGTCTGTTTACAAGAGATGAAAGCCTGTTGGTCTCATCGATAACCATCTGCATTGATTCAGGTGATATATGCCCGGCCTCCTCGGGATGATTTTCAAGATCCTTCTGCCACATCTGTATCCTGGTCTTTATTATGGCCAGGGGTGTCTTAACCTCGTGAGCAACACCTGCTATTACTCGTCCCAGTGAGGCCATTTTTTCTTTTTGAATAAGCTTCTTCTCCAGGAGCTGCCTGCGCCTGTCTTTATCCTCAATTGTATCAAGCATCCTGTTTACACTTTGAGAGATATAGGTGAATATGCCCCATCTTTCCTTTAGTCTGGCAGAAGGACTTATACCTACTTCCTGTAACTCTTTTTTAATACCCCGGATTTCTCCTGCCCATACCATAGATATTATCATTAGAACAACAAAGCCAAGTACAGAGAATATTGCTATTATATAGACTATCTGTTTTAATTTGATAACAGGCAAGTCGTTCTGAATATGTATTCTAACCCATATCGCACCTATAGTTTCTGAATCATAATACACAGCCCTGGTAGCCAGAGGAAATATTGCAACATTAAATGAATGCAGACCAACAATAAGAGTATCAGCCATTGCCGACATCAGGGCCTGTTCTTTAATTATATTATAGGAACGTGGCGGAGGTCCATAAATTGGTATAGGGGGAGGCGATGTCGGATATGCATAGCCATAAAATTCGTCCTGCAGCGTAAAATAATATCCTCCTTCAATACCATCGATATTTTTCATCAATTTCTCAGACACCCTTGTAAGCCTGCTATCCATATCCCTGCTTTCCATCGGACTTAAATCTCTCTTGCTTAAAAGTCCTTCATCTCCCAGTCTGCTAATCTCTTCTGATCCTGCCTTATACAAAAGATTTAAGTAAGTTCTACAAATATCCTGTTTTTCATCGATAAGCTTTTTCTCCAGTTTCGATAGTGAACTATAAATAATAATTGTAACTATCGCAACAACAAGAGTAAAAACAATAGTATAATTAATTAAAGTTTTATTGAACCTGGGAATTTTCATACACAAAGTAATAATGTCTGCCAAATTAGGAAAAAGCAAGCAAACAATAACTAAGGGGCAGTTTTTTGCAGAATACAGGTATTAAAAAAGATCTTTTACAAGTTTATAATTTCGAAGTGCCTCTGCCATTTCGGGAGACGAAGATTCAAATATTTTTATCATTGCCTCCACATTTGCCAGACTTACTTTCGAAACAATAGTAAATGATATTTCAGTAGTATTAAACCTCTGTCTGTTACTTTCGCTTATAAGAATATTGCCCATCATTTTATTGGGGTCTAATACCTCCCCTGGGTTATTTACAGAATTATTCAGGGCCTCCTCCCAGAGCCTGGAAGAATATCCAAAATGAGTGCAATTAAGACTTATATCAACTAACTGGTCTGTATCTTTTATTTTATCAACTGCTTCACTCAGATAGTATGTTATTAGCATTTCTGTTTCTTCGCCCGAAGGATTTAATTCTATATAAGACTGAAGCTGTGGGCAGGCCATATTTATTACCCTGCCTTTATCAAAGCCCATGTTAAGTAATGCCCTCTTATGTGTTCCTTCTTCAATTGTTGTCTCAGTACCAAAAATAATTACTGAAGAGTTCTGGTTTTTTTGAAGTCTTTCACTTATTAGATTTATACCCGTGTCAATAATGCCAATAACAGGAGGATTTTTTTTATGTCTTACAAAATCTGTATCATTTATAAGCACAGATAAAGTGTTGCAGGCAACAAAAATCAGATCAGGATCATATTTAGTATTAATACCACAGAGCACCCTGTTAAATGTATCTATTTTATCTTCTCTTAATTGCATTGCATTGTATCCCGATTCTGAATCAAAAAGTGCATTTGCAAAAATAAGTTCAACCTTCCTGAAACTTCCTGATTCTTTTAATTTGGTGGCTATATCACTCATTACCGACAATCCACCTACACCGGAATCTGTTATAACAATACGTATACTTTTCCCGTCAAGTACTTTATCCAGCTCTGTATAGCTACTATTCTTTTGAGCTACAAGAGAAACCAGAGAAACAAATAGCAAAAGAACAGCCGTTAGCTGAAACTTCCTTATCATAATTAGTCGTGTTTTCAGTACTGAATTAAACATCCTGATCAGTGGTACAGGCAAATTTGCCTGTACCACTGATGGATGCATAGTTAAATATTATTCAAAAATCCATAATGGATCTGCCTGATAAGATACAACGGGTACATTATCATAATTATACGATATCTCAGATTGAGGATAAGGGAACCTGACAGGAATTGGACCTACTCCGGCTACCGGTGTGAGGTCTGGATAACCTGTCCTCCTGTAATCATCATAAGGTACCACGGTAGAATACATAGCGATGTATTTCTGCGTAATAATCTTCTCCAGAGTAATTGAAGCTCCTGTTTCAGTTCTGATATTTGCATCAAGCCATGCTTCGTTATCGGCACCTTCTGTTACGTAGGCCACAGAAGCTTCGACGGCAGCAATATATGCGTCAGCCGCTGCATCTGCATCAGGAACAGTCTGCTGTAAATAACATTCCGCCTCAATAAACTTCATCTCAGCGTATGAACTGAATAATACCGGTGCGTCAGGTGTATCATTATAATCACCAAGGTCAGAAGCATCATCATCTTCGGATCCGGGTATACTTCCGTTATAAATACCACCATTTAAGTCGGCATAGAAAGGCAATCTAGGATCATTAACCCCATTTAGCATATCGATAAATGTGGATGCCATTGTAATATCTGCTCCCCAGGCTGAGGTTGTGTTATACTGATATATAGGACCAGACTGATTATTCTCGGTACCAAAGCCCAGCTTAAAGTCTTCACCTGCTTCAAACGACGCTGCAGCATAGGTGAGAGCATCTGCATAATTGCCACGATAAAGGGCATATCTTGCCCTGAATGAATTAGCGGCCTTAATCCAGTCGTCTGTATCTCCATCATAAATAAGATCTCCTTCTATATCAAAAATATTATCGGCAGACTGCAGATCTGTAATAGCACCGCTAAGGAGAATATCTATGGCATCATAAATATCCTGCTGGGAATCGTAAGAAGGTGTAAGTACACCATCACTCCCCAGGAAAGCTTCGCTGTAAGGTATGTCTCCAAAAAGGTTAGTCATTGTACCAAGGCTCATTGCCAGGCAAACTTTTGCAGCTCCGCTGTAGTGAGGAGAGTCAAGTTCATATCCCAGTTCTATTATCTTAACGGCATCTATCATTCCCTGATAGTACATTCTTCTCCACATATCATCGGTATCGGTTGATGACAGGGAATAGTTAGCTTCACTATTGGAGTTACGGGCAACTCCATTAATCTGCTGCAGAAAGATAGCCGAAGTTTTGACTGCCCTGTTGCCACCGATATGATAGGCCAGAGCTGATTCCATTGAAGGCATCAGAAGTTCGACAGGAACCTCAGAAGGAACATCGGGGTCAATGTTAATATCTGTATCGATCCACTTATCACATCCTGTGAAAGCCAACACCGACATTAACAATGTTAAAATTGTATATCTGATATGTTTTTTCATTTTATTAAATTTTTAAGTTCAAAGCTACCACTAGAATGACAGTTTAACACCAAACAGGATGGAATAAGATCCCGGGCTGGCAAAATAGTCAAATCCCTGTCCGTTAGAGGCTCCATAAACACTTACTTCAGGATCACCTCCTTTATATGGAGATATAGTCAGCAGATTGTTTCCTGAAACATATAATTCAAGGTTAGACAGGCGTAATTTCTCAAGCACATTTTGATTAAATGAATATGATAATGTTACCTCTCTAAGCTTAACCCAGCTTGCATCTTCAACACCCTGAGCACCTGCTCCACCTGCACTAAAGCCATTCTCTCCCCTGTACCAGCTCTGGTCTTTTACAACCACCATAGTATTTTCCACACCTGAGGTAACTACATTTCCGTCTCCGTCGAGGTGTCCGAGTACTCCCTCAAATACAGTAGGTGTTGTGCGGTCGAGGGTCTCTTCTGTAAGACCATGATAGTTAAGTCTGAATCTTGTTCCATTATTTACATACCCTCCTTTTTTGATATCAAGCAGAGTAATCAGGCTGAACCCCTTAAATGAGAAAGTATTATAAAAGTTCATAGTCCAATCCGGACTAACTTTACCCAGGTCAACTGTTTTAGTCTTATCAGTCCACGGGAATCCGTCAGGATGACTATCAGTGGGGTCATCATTAATTAACAGGTTTCCATCTTCATCCCTGTAAAAGTCAAATCCGAATATAGTAGGATAATCGTAGCCAACTGCAGCATTAATCTGAGCCTTTGTATCGCCTTCAAGGGTAACAAACTCAACATCTTTTGCCAGTCCTGTTACAGGGTTCTTCATCTTTGTGAAGTTAGTTGTAAGCTCCCAAACAAAATCTCCGATTTTTACAGGAACCACATTTAAGCTCAGTTCAATACCCTTACTCTCCATTGTTGCTGCATTCAGATATGCAGAAGAATATCCTGTTGATCCTGAAATAGGTACTGAGAGAAGAAGATCGCTGTTTTCATTATAGAAATAAGAAGCATCTATTCCAATCCTGTCCATAAAGAATTTCATCTCAAGTCCAACCTCGAAAGAAGTTTGTTTCTCGTGCCTCAGGTCTGCATTACCAATGGTATTCCCTATTGTAAAGCCAGCATAGCCCATAAATGGATAACTGATTCCGCTGGTATAAAAATCGTCAGGTCCTGCTACTGAGTAGTAAGATGTGGTTCTGTACGGACTGGCAATGTTTGCTGTCTTTGCCCATGATGCTCTTAGCTTACCAAATGTTAAGAAAGGAACATCTTTTAAAGCCTCAAGCTCTGTGAAAATAAATGATGCGCTTACAGATGGGAAGAGAGCATCGAGATTATCCTCCGGCATTGTAGTCGACCATTCGTTCCGAAGGGTTGCACCCAGATAAAGCATACTCTTATAATTCACACCTAAATCGGCAAAAAGGGCAGCGGTTCTGTACTTGCTCGTTCCCTGACTTGCTGTCTGGGCGCTTGTATTATCAATATTATACAGGGTTGGCAGAGAAAGTCCATCTGTTGATGCTGTCAGATAATTATAACTCTTCTGGAACATATTCTGTCCTACAGTTAGATTTAAGCCAATATCTTCTGTAATGTCCTTATTGATAATAAGCATTACATCTGAATTGAAATTAGAGTGAAATTCTCTTCTTTCCGTCAGATTACCGTCACGATTTCCAACACTGTTCCAGTTATAAATTGTAGCATATCCCCTGTGGAACCAGTCTACACCAACATTATATGAGAATGTTAACCAGTCGGTTAGTTCCCAGTTAAGGAAGGTATTGCCAACAAACCTGTTATTCTTATCAAGCTTACTTTGCTCATAGGCGGTCCAATAGGGGTTATTATAACTTCCGTTAGAACCCCTGTGGGTTCTCTGCGTTCCATCAGGCAACTTATAGCCTGCTGCATTATCAAAGGTGGCCGGTGTACGGTAAAGACCAAGTAAGCCAGATGAGGTACCACCTTCACGAACAAGATTATTTCGGGTATTGGCGTACATTACATTGGCACCCGTTTTAATCTTATCGGTAAGTTTGGTATCGGCATTAAGCCTTATAGTAGTTCTCCCAAAGGTATTGGTAGGAATAATTCCTTCTTCTTCCAGATTACCAACAGAAAAATAATAAGAAGAATTTGCATTACCTGCTTCAATACTTACATTATTATTATAACTAATTCCTGTCTGGAAAAAGTCATACTGATCATACACATTAACCGGATCACCCGTTGCGTTTGGATCATTCATACTTACAATTGCACCGTCAACATCCAATAGAGGATTTGCCCAATCTGATGGATCAAGTGAATAACTACATGTATCGAGAAGCGGACCCCAGGCAGCATCATATTTCGATCTCCATTCTCCATTTAGACCCTGGCCATACTCATTCTGGAGCGGAATACGTCTTCCAAGCTTTTTAACTCCAACACTTGAATGCAGGCTAACCTTCATCCTCTGGTTAGTGGTTCCTTTTTTTGTTGTAATTACAATCACACCATTTGAAGCCTGAAGGCCATAAAGAGCAGTTGCAGCACCACCCTTCAAAACTGTCATTGAAGCAATATCTTCGGGGTTCAGGTCGATACTTCTGGAAGATGTATAGGTACCCGACTGTCCTGAACTACCCCTGTAGGATTGATCGGTATTAATAGGCATCCCATCAATAACAAACAGAGGCTGATTATCTCCTGTAAGCGAGGCGGCACCCCTGATGGTCATATAGGTAGAGGCACCAGCTGCGCTGGAAGTACTTCTTACAGAAACACCTGTTACCTTACCGGCAAGGGAGTTTACGATATCGCTATTACCTCTTTTGTCGAGCTCTCCGGATCCTACTTCCTGCACATTGTATCCAAGGGCTTTTCGCTCCCGGGTAATGCCAAGTGCGGTTACAACGACCTCTCCAACGCTCAGGTCGCTGTACTGCATTACGCAGTTAACAACATTCCCTGTAACAGGAACTTCCTGAGTCTGCATCCCAACAAAGGAAAAGATCAGGGCTTCAGTTTCTTCAGGGACACTAAGAGAATAGTTTCCCTCTTCGTCTGTAGTGGCAACAAGAGTTGTCCCTTTTACAGACACTACCAGGTACGGCAATGGCTCACCATTTGGATCGGTAACCTTTCCCGTAACCATTCTCTGCCCGTATGCCTGTAGCATAGTAAAAGCAAAGACGGTGAATAAGAAAATTAACTTTTTCATAAAAATAATTTAGGTTAATAGGTTAATAATGTGTTTAATTGTTTTAATTGTTTCAATTGTTTAGTTGTTAAATAGGGTTTAATAAATATTTTAATTTTTCAGGTCTCCTCCTTTTCTTAAAAACCATATTGGGATAAGTCCTATTAATAGTATTATGCTTATAGCCAATTTGTTTGTACTTGTTGAGCTATAGAGGTTTGTAGATTCTGAATAGCGTATTCCGGGAGCACCATCAATACCATATCGACTGGATAGGTCCTTTATATTCAGCATATTAACAAAGGGAACACCTTCCTCATTTATATAACTTATTACACCTCTTTCAGGATCATCACAAAGATCCATCTCCTTATTAAGTCCGTTAGGGATACCAAGTGTATGACTGCAATTTCCCATTGAGGCCTGGTTGCCACCAATATTTATTAAAAGAGATATATCGTTTTTGTCCAGTATCTCAACTCTGTGTCTGATAGATTCAGCCAGGCTAAGAGGTACATACAGATCGACATCATTTCTTTCTGCCGCTCTAATTATTAGATTCTTCCCTTCCCCGAACAGACCCAGACCAGAGTCATCTTCAGCACCCATGGAAACAAGAGTAGATTTATATTTTAGTCCACCCCTGCGTATAAGTGCTTTCTCCATATCAATCCAGGTTACCCGGGGCTGATTAGCACCATAGGTTGAGGCGCCAAGGGAGCTCATAACAATAACGTCCATCCCTGTTATCTGCAAGGCTGCCAGGGTGGAGATGGCAAGTGCCGGAAAAGACCCTGAAAGAATAAGACCTACCCTGTCGCCCTCTTTAAGGCCTGCTTCATACAGAAATCTTACAATAAGTGCGGCAAAATCGGGGTTGGTTGAAATTTCTTTTGCCTGGAGCGACCCGAGAGAGCTTGTTATATCGGACCACTCATCACCTATCATAAAATTATTTACAACATTTGACAAGGCATCAGACTCAACTCCTTTTTCCTGTTTCAGATCACGGATAATATTAAACCATTCCTGAGCAAGTTCAGCAGCAGCATGCATATTATCAGCATACATCAGTGGCTTTTTCTTCCTGTAGAAGTGATCCGCACTAATGGTGCCGGCAGTAAGTACCACCAGGGCAATAAGCAATCTGATATTTAGTTTCAATACTCTCATATTATAAGCATTGAGCTAAGTACAATAAGCATGGTTACAATGCCTGTAGCAAGCAGGGTTGGAATAACTTTTTGCCTGCTCATCTCATTCGCTATCAGACCCGGGATAATATATCCTATAGACTGAAGGTCGAGTTTCATTATATCCATTGGTTGTAAAATATACTCAATAAGTAGTTTTATTGCAAAACTAAGCAGAACAGCTATCAGAAATTTTCTTCTTCCATATAAGATTGTAACAGAAGAAAGGTACCTTATAGCTGCATATACAACCAGGGATATTATCAGGGTCATAGCAATTTTCCAGGGATCATATATAAATAATGCAAGGTATGCAGGAGCTATTACACCCCCTGGAGAAAGTCCCGTTATCTCATAAAACAGAAATCCAATTATCAGGCCCAGTATAAATAATTGCAGGATCATAACAGTACCTCCAATATTTTCTTTCCCTGCTCACCAATATTTCCAAGACCCACAATAAAAGAACCATCGTCCAACAGCTTATCCATAATCTTTTTTAGCTCGTTCAGGTCCTTATTCTTCAGAATAATGATATTCTTATTATCCAGGCCTGATCTTCTAAGGCTTCTGGATGCCCTCCTGGCATGACTGCCGCTAATAAATATATTTTCGATATCTTCAGATCTGCTCCTGATCCACGAAGTAAGCTGATCGGTTCTCAGTGGCCTGTCTGACCTTGTATTAAGGATAACAGAATATCTGGAATAAAGATTAAGTCTGTTTTTCCAATATTCGATAAATGACCCGGTCGAAGCAACATCATTTACTGCAAAAGCATTCAGAAAGTTCAACTCTTTATCAGGTGTGCTAACTACCTGGAAAAGAGGCTTATCATTCTGAAGTGATTTCAGAATATAATTTTCTGATTGCTTCCCATCCAGACCAGCCAGTTCACAAACCTTAACAGCGAGATCAAGATTATCAGGAAAAACACCAATGGGCAGTTCCTTTTCCCGTGCTGTAGTTCTTCTATCGGGAACAATCACTCTTGAACCCTTTTCTGCAGCCTTCTGCCTTATCAGATCCAGGAATACGGTCTCATTGCTAACTACGGTGCAATTAAGGGGAATTGCATTACAGATAGATTCAGCCTGTTGCCTGAGACTTTCACCCATTTCTTCCCTGTGATCATCCCTGATGTTGGTAATAACATAATAATGAGGCTTAAAAATTCTGCTTTCAAGTTGCTGTAGCTCAGGAGAAATCGACATACATTCCAGAACCAGCTTCTTTATGCCCCTGCGGGCCGCCAGTCTGATAATATAAAATTGCTCCTGAACTCTAGCAACACCTTTTCTACCTAAAACCTGAACTATCCCTGACGAAATGATTGATGGGATTACTCCGGTAATTTTTGCCATTACAGCAGGCTCATCCGAAGACAGGCCTGCTGCAATATATTTTGTAACTGAAGACTTACCTCGTGTGCCGTTAATATGGATTCTTAACTGCAATTGTGCCACACTCTTCCTGATTATCTGTTGTTCGATAATCAAAAACCCAATAGCAATAGTCAATATTACAATTGCAAGAACCATATATCTCAGTTAGTAAATATTACTACTATAATCTTATAATCTTTAAATCATTCAATCTTTGAATCTTTGAATCTTTAATATCCTTTAGCTATCCCGCCTCTTCTCCTGTCTGCCGATCCATAAATAATTCCGGTTTCAGGATCTACATATATCATTTGTGCTCCTCCGAAGTACAGGTCTATTCCTTCATATACTTTAAGGTTATGACCCATCTTTTCCATTTCTTCTCGTACCTCCGGTTTAATACCTGACTCAAGATGAAGAAAGTCATCATGTTTCAGGCAATAAAAACGAGGAGCCAGGTTAGCTTCGGCAACGTCCATATCAAAATCAATAATATTTGTAATAAGCTCGAACAATGTTCCTATTATTCTGCCTGCTCCCGGACTTCCAAGTACAAGAAATGGATTACCATCTTTTAGTATTATTGTTGGAGTAATAGAACTCCTGCACTGTTTGCCATTATCAATAATATTGGGTGAGTTCTTGCTCACATATGAGAAGTTAGTCATAGCACAATTGAACATAACTCCTGAAATAGTTTGTGCAGATCCGAAAAACAAACCCAGGGTCTGGGTAAGAGCAACAGCATTTCCATCTTTATCCACAACAGATAGGTGAGTTGTGTGTCCACCTGCCATCTCCGGCTCAAATTCATATTCCGACATGGCAGTTACTTTAAAATTAAAAGGATCACCGGCAACTGTTTCCCGATATGTTGGAGGATCGAGTTTTGTTGGATTAATAGTATTAAATCTTGCCTTTGCATATTCTTTCGAAATCATAACATCTACAGGAACCTCGACAAAATCAGGATCTCCAACATAATCGTACCTGTCGGCATACATCAGCTTGGAGGTCTCAGCCATCATATGAAAGGTATGGGCAGATTCGCTGAAGTGCCCAGATTCTTTCAGATCAAAGTTTTCTATCATGTTCAGACCCTGAATCAGTGTAATGCCTGACTCCGGAAGGTTAGCTGCAAGCACATCATATCCTCTGTAAGTACTTTTTAAAGGCTTAATTAGTTTTGGCTTATAGGTGGCAAAATCTTTCATTGTCAACACACCTCCCCGATCCTGTATTGTTTTAACAAAAGTTTCTGCATATTTACCCTTATAAAAGGCCTTGCTTCCCCCTTCTGATATCGCTCTAAGAACCTGTGCCAGATCTTTCTGGACAATAATATCACCCTGCATTTTAGGGAATCCATCATCAGTGAAAGTAGCTGCAGTTTCCGGATCAGCACTTACAGTTTCTATATTATCAAGTATTAAACCTGCCAGGGTTGCATCAACAGCGAAACCATTTTCAGCATGACGAATAGCAGGCTCCAGTATTTTAGATAGGGGCAGGGATCCAAACTTTTTATGTGCCATGGTCAGTCCCCCGACAGTTCCGGGCACACCTATAGCTTTCGTAGTTCTGGCATCCTCCCTGCTGTCAAAATCCATGCTCAGGGCATTTTCAGAGCTCCTTCCATAATAATTGATAAAGTAAGATTCGCCTGTTTCCTTAATATATATTACCATTCCTCCACCTCCTCCGATACCTGAACCATCGGGTTCAACAACACCAATAGTAAATGCAGCCGCTACAGCTGCATCAATAGCATTTCCCCCGCTTTTCAGCATCTCAAGGGCGGCATCAGTTGCCAGGGGATGCGCGGTTGCAACCATGCCATTCTTCCCGCTTGGAGTAGATGCTGACTGAGCATACAACACCTGGGCGGAAACAATAGCAAGAAGCAGAATCAGATTTAATATTTTCCTTCTCATATAGGTTTATTTTTTAGGTAAGATTAGTTGATCTTTAGGTTTATTTAAACAGTTCAGCCATCGGCCCTGCAGCATCTACTATCTTATCGATAAGTGTAAGAGGTATATTATTCTTTTCGGCAAGAGCAGTAAAAAATCCGTCCTCATCTGCCTGCTTAACAACTATCATTGCCTTTGCATTATCGGCTACCAGTGTATTAAAGGCATCCGACTGTCCTTTACGTCGGGCATTACCTCCTACATGCATCAGAACAATAGGTATATTCATGCTATTGGCCTTCTTTATTACAGCTTCTACCCTGTCGTACTCTTCCTGCTGACTAACTCCTGCAGCTCCCAGTCCTTTAGAACTGAATCCAGGTACTATAATTAAAGTCTTTACACTTTCAAGGTCTGTTTCTTTAGCCATCAAAACAGTAGTAGCTTCCAGTTTCTGTCTCTGTGCAAGCATTTTAACCAGCTTCACATCAGCACTCTGACCGGCTGATGAAATTAAGATTGGTTGTTCAAAGTCCTGAGCTTTAATAGCTGATGTTGAGATAATTGCTACTAATAAAAGTGCAATTGTAAAAATTCTTTTTCTCATCTTTTTATAATTTAATTATGTAAATATTTTCCTACTCCATTTTCCATCATATCATCATAAGTCGGGAGGTTGGCAATTTCTATTATTTTATCCGGATAATCCATATTATAAGCATTAATAAGCTCCACCAGTCCGGTTATATGGCGACCGACACGGTGCTCCATAGGTTCTCCGGTATCTTCTCTGTATGCTATCCTGAGAGCTCCGGATTCCTTTGCTTTCTTATAGTTCTCGCTTTTCCCTTTCAGAACAAGTTCCACATCAGTCTTTCCTCTTAATCTTCCCATAGAAGGATTACTGGTCTCCATAAGAAAGGGTATTGCATCAGTATAATCGCCCCATTCCCTGTGACTTAAGCCATGAAAATTATTTGGTGACAATTCCGGAGAGAACTGCAGTCCGGCAAATTCAAGTCCTAAAACTGCATTCATTGCAATATCCTCATCATCTTCATGGTATACAATAACGTTTACAATCGGAACTTCCGGAGAAGATTCGTGTATATCAAAAGCTATATCAACGCCTTCCTGCTTTATTAATTCAACAATAGCATAGGCAACTCTCTCACTCAGATTACCATCTGCTCTTCCAGGATATGCACGATTAATATTTCGTGTCTCAAATCCGCTTAGTTGCTGGCCTGAGGGATATTGTGAAAAAACCAGGGGATCTGGCCACTGGTGAAGCGGGTTGGTTACTCTCGAGCCCAGCCTGAAATTCCTTGATCCTGACTCGGTCTCAATATTATAGTGAGTTGGGAAACCTTCCATCGGATCACTACAGGTAAAGGCACTGTTATTTAGCCTTGGAACAATAAATACCCGTCCCTTTTCAACTTTTAAATTCTCGATAATAACTATTGGAGCAAGATAAGCGGCCGCCTCATTTGCATGTACTCCTCCTCCGATAAATGCTGTACCTCCCGGTACTCCACTGTCGTAAATATAAACCTCAGAATCGCCGGCTGTTCCCTTAATTCCATCGAAATAATCGCTTAACATGCCCACCCTTGTCAATGATTCGCTCGGGTAAATATCGTCAGGATGATGCATCTGCCTGAACTCAACTGATGATATTACTGCAGCTGTTGCAAAGATCAGCGCTATTATTATTGTTGATATTTGATCTTTTATCATGGCTTCTTACTTAATTTGTGCTAAACGAAGAATAAATACCATCAGAACCATGGCCAAAGCCACTTTGTTCTTCCACTTCCTTTCCTTAATAAATTCCAGTACAACAATAAAAGTTACGTAGGCCAGAATTATGGTGTAAATTAGATACATCATTTTTATACTAATATTAAGAGATAAAATTTGAAATTTCCTGTGCAAAAACAAGAATCAGCACTCCAACGGCCATCGAGATAGCTATTGGTATCAGGCAAATCTTCAGAATCTTAAAATGATTCTTTTCATCAACTATCTGTGAAGAATAGGCGCAAAGTAATGCTGGAGGCGGCATAAGATCACCCAGTGCAGCCATCAGAACCAGTGCTGCCGTTACAACAAGTGCACTTTTACCAATAAATACATACACCAGTGGAACTCCGATTACTGATGCTGAACCATAAGCAGAACCCATAAAAGGCATAATTGTGGCAGCCAGATACCTCAGACCTTCAGGGAGGTTTAATGCAACTACTGCCAGGTAGCCCCTTACACCGGTAAGGGCCATACTTTGGAGGAACATTCCTACGCCAACCAAAATAGCCATAACCGGCATTGCACTTCGGAGTGCCTCTCTCGATACCTTTATTGGTTCAATACCTTTCTTAGTGAAGAAGCCCATTATGGCACCAAGCATAAAAATCAGAGGAACGCCCAGGTGAGGAAGATGCTCATGAAAACGTATCTCGGCTATCATATACAGAATAACGAAAAATAGTGGAATATAAACAAGGAAACTGATCTTGTCTTTTTTTGATTCTTCAAGAAATAACTCAACTGCAGGTTTATCGTATTCGGTCAGAAATCTGAATCTGAAATATAAGGAGATAATTATTGCAAGCGGAAACGAAGCAATAAGCAGAGGTTTTCCAAAGCCAATATATGGCATATCCACACCACCTCCGATTATCATAACCGGAATACTTATTGGAGGAGCAACCTCTCCAAATACAGCAGCCATCGCTATTAATCCTCCTACTGCCAGTTTTGGCATCCCAATCCTTATTAAGATAGGCGCTGCAAGTACGCCTGTTGTAAGAATGCATGTAGACGAAAGACCGGTTAACATTCCCGGAAACATCACAAAAAATGTAAGTATTATAATTAAAATAGTGGGACTCCGATAGAAGAGACGTAATATTCCATCACTTATTCCCTTCAAAGCACCACTGGCATCCATAACCCTCATAAAGATCATGGCAGTGGAAATAATCAGAATAGCTTCAAGGAATCCAAATCCGCCTTCAACAAAATGTCTTACCGGAATTCCGTTACCCGCTATAATAGTGCCGATAATTGCAGCAAGCATAAGCGACACTCCTGCCGGCATTTTTAAAACAAAAACGCTTACCGCAAAAGTAGCAAGCATACATAATAGGATTATTAACTCCAGGCTCATAGATTCAGGTATAATAGGTTTTAACGCGCATGTAAATCCAAATGTCGTGCCAGAACTTGCATATAATTGATATACTGATGTTTAAGTCAATATTCCCTTATTAAATATAGTAAAACCGGGTTGATTCCACCCAACTACATGAGACAAATCAGCACAATAATGCATTATCGACATTAAGGAAAAGATTCATTAAAAACAGAGGTTCTCTTTTCTAAATCTTATAACTACTTATCTGTCTGAGATATATAGGACAGAATAAAAAACTATTCACCTGTCTTTAATATGATTTTTAAAACTCACCTAACTTTTGGTCTGCTTTTTGAATATAAAACTGAGTTAATTTTCCACTAATAAACTTTTTTCAGCTCTTATACTGCAATGATAAAATATTTAAACTCAGCACTGGCAATTATCCTGATCTTTGGAATAAGGCTTGGAGCGCAGGACACCATGCCACATAAATCTGTAATGGGATCTAATAATTATATTGAATTTATTGAAGGGAATATGCCTCTTGTAATATCAATTCCACACGGAGGATACCTTATCCCTGAAAGCATTCCTGAAAGGTTCTGTCTTCATTGTGCAAAAAACCCTGATGTTTTTACAATTGAGATTGGTACTGATATAAGAAGATTTATATATGAAAAAACCGGATTCTATCCCTATATAATAATTAACCACCTGCACAGGACCAGACTGGATCCAAACAGGAATATTGATGAGGCTGCAGTTGGTAATATTGAGTCGGAGCAGGCATGGAAAGAATTTCATAATTTTATCGACAGTGCCATTCAGCAGGTTGAACAAAGTTACGGCAAGGGTTTATATATTGATCTTCACGGGCATCGCCATGCAATAAAAAGAGTAGAGCTGGGATACCTTCTGACTGCTGAAGAGCTAAGGCTTGATGATGATTTTCTTAATGATGAGACATTTTTTGAATACAGCAGCCTTAGAAGCCTGATAAATAATAACATTCATTCATATTCCTACACAGAACTACTAAGAGGACCTGAAAGCTTTGGCAGTATGCTTGAGGATGCCGGATACGAATGTGTTCCAAGCCAGAATCACCCATTTCCAAAAGAAGGTGAGCCCCATTTCAGTGGTGGATATAATACATCCAGACATAGTTCTGCTTCCGGAGGCAGGGTTGATGGAATACAGATAGAGATCGACCTGGAGCTCAGAACTGACCCTCTAAGAAGGGTTGAATTTGCAGAAAGTGCTGCTGAAGTAATTCTTAGGTTTCTAAAAACACATTACTTCAGTATGTTAGAAACATACCCCCTTAAAATTGAATAATATATATCTTTTCGGCGAGCTTCTGTATTTACTCGTTAAGCAGATTTAGAATAAATCAGTTTATCTTTACGTTTGTTATAATTAGAACATAATTTCGTGAGCTGATAATGAGATATATTCTTACAATAGCATTTTTTTTACTGGCTGCTACATACAATGCAAAGGCTCAGACCGGAGGTGATAATGCTTACGAATTCCTGAATCTGAGTACAAGTGCCCTCGTAAGCTCACTGGGAGGCATAAATGTTTCCCTTGTTACAAATGATCCTTCGCTGGCTTATTATAACCCGGCCTTACTTCACAAAGATGCTTCCGAAAACATCTCGCTCAACTACACCAATTATTTCTCGGGAATAAATTATGGTTATGTCTCATATGCAAGACATTCAGAAAGCCATGGTACATTTTCAACAGGAATAAGCTACCTGAACTATGGAAAATTTGAAGAAGCAGATCAGGGAGGCGTGATAACAGGCACATTTAAAGCCTCTGAATATGCCCTGAATCTGATCTGGTCGTATAGTATTGATTCACTTATAAATATTGGAGTTAATCTCAAGCCTGTTTTTTCTCATCTGGATAAATACTCCTCTGTTGGAATATTACTGGATATTGGTGGTTTGTATCAAAGCAGGAATGGTTTATACAGCGCAGGCATTACGATAAGAAATATGGGAACCCAGATTACCAGCTACTCCGGCATAAAAGAACCTATGCCTTTTGAGATAGTTGCCGGTGCAACTGCCAGGCTACAACATGCTCCATTCAGATTCTCATTAACAGCACGAAACCTTCAGAGATACAATATGATACACAAGTCTGAGCTTATAGACGAAAATCTGAATAAAATGTATAATGGTATTAATGGTGTTTCAGAGAATATTTTGAGGCACCTTATTTTCTCTGTTGAATTTCTTCCAACGGATAATTTTTTTATTTCCACATCATATAACTATTTAAGAAGAAAAGAACTAATGGTAGAGTCGAGATCTTCAATGGTGGGGTTTTCTATCGGAGCAGGCTTAAAACTATCTAATATGGAACTTGCTCTTAGCAGATCAAAATACCATCTTGCAGGATCTCTGACCAATATATCTGTTCTTATTAAACGTGGGGCGATAAAGTAAGTGAACTGAAAGGTTTTTCTTAACTTTGGCCAAAGAACAGCTCTTATGGAAAAAAAACTCATTATAGCCGTAGATGGCTATTCGTCATGCGGAAAAAGCACATTTGCAAAACTAATAGCAAAGGAGCTCGATTACCTTTTTATTGACAGTGGAGCAATGTACAGGGCAGTAACCCTCTATGCAATCAGAAACGAAATGATTCAGAATGAGAAATTAAATATTGCTGAACTTATCAATGCCCTGCCCATGGTAAATATTGATTTCAGATATATTGCAGACAGGAAAGAGTATGAGACCTTCCTTAACAATGAAAATGTAGAAGATGCTATCAGAAAATTAGAAGTATCTAAATATGTAAGCCCTGTTAGTCAGATAAGGGAAGTAAGGGATAAGATGGTTGAACTTCAAAGAGAGATAGGGGTATTTAAAGGTGTTGTTATGGATGGACGGGATATAGGAACTATTGTTTTCCCGGATGCTGATATAAAAATCTTTATGACAGCCTCGCCTGAAATAAGGGCTAGAAGAAGATTTAATGAGATAAGTGCAAAAGGGCAGGAAGTTAACTACAATGAAATTCTGGAGAATATCAATTACCGCGACAACTCAGACTCAGGCAGAAAAATCAGCCCTCTTAAGAAAGCTTCTGATGCTATTGAGCTGGATAATAGCGACATGACACTGGAAGATCAAATGAAATGGTTTAGGAATATTTTGAAGAGAGTCAGAAATGAGAATTGAGATTGAAAAGAGTTCTGGATTTTGTTTTGGTGTTGAAAACGCGATATTGATGGCAGAGAAAGCCTTGAAGTCGGGCGAAAGAGTTTATTCCCTGGGACAGATTGTACATAACGAAATTGAAGTTGAGCGATTAAAGAATCTCGGACTTATTACCATTAACCATAAGCAATTTTTGAAACTTAAAAATTGCAAGGTTCTGATCAGAGCACATGGTGAACCCCCGGATACTTATGCTACAGCAAGAAAAAACGGAATAGAAATTATTGAGGCAACCTGCCCGATAGTAAAAAAACTTCAAAGCAGGGTCGCGAAAGCATGGGTAAAATCGTCGAAGACTGAAGGACAGGTGGCAATATTCGGTAAAAGTGGTCATGCCGAAGTAAAGGGACTCCTCGGACAGGCAGGTGGAGAGGCGCTGCTGTTAAGCAGCTCTGATAATCTAAACAGGATAAATTATTCTCTTCCCCTGACACTGTTCTCACAAACCACAAGAAGTAAGGGTGAATATAATAATATAATTGAACAGATTAAGGACAGATACAAGAACGCAGGTCAGGATCCTGCAGCGATGCTTAAGGTAAATAATACTATATGCGGCCAGGTTGCAAACCGGGAACCGGCCCTTATTAAATTCGCCAGGAACCATGATATTATATTATTTGTTAGCGGCACAAACAGTTCTAATGGAAAGATGCTTTTTGAAGTATGTAAAAAGGTAAATCGTTCAAGCTACTTTATTACATCATTTGACGAAGTTAAACCAGGCTGGCTAAGAGATAAGGAATCTATTGGCTTATGCGGGGCAACATCAACACCAAGATGGCTTATAAAAGAGATCCACGAAAAATTAAATAAACTAATATCAGATCAGGATAAGCTTCACACTCACTAATAATCGTATTTTTGTAAGGAAAATAACGAGATAAATTAATTTAATATGACAAGATTTAAGAAGATAGGGGTTTTAACCTCTGGGGGTGATGCACCTGGAATGAATGCTGCGATAAGAGCTGTTGTAAGAACTGCTGTTTATAATAAGCTGGAGGTAATTGGGATCAAAGAAGGCTATAAGGGTATGATAGAAAAGTTATTTCTTCCTTTATGGTCTGAGGATGTCAGCGATATTATTCAGAGAGGTGGCACAATTTTAAAGACTGCAAGGTGCAAGGAGTTTACTACAGAAGAAGGAAGAAAGAAAGCCTATGATAATCTCAAAGAGATAGGAATTGACGGAGTTGTTGTTATTGGAGGCGACGGTACTTTTACCGGGGCAAGAATCTTTAACGAAGAATATGATATACCTTTTGTAGGTATCCCCGGAACAATAGATAATGATATATATGGTACTGATTACACTATAGGTTATGATACTGCATTAAATACGGTTGTTGAGGCTGTAGATAAAATAAGGGATACTGCAACTGCACATAACAGGTTGTTTTTCGTTGAAGTTATGGGCGCTGAAGCAGGTTTTATTGCTCTCAGGAGCGGAGTAGCCACAGGAGCTGAAGCAATTCTTATTCCTGAGCTAAGTGACGAGGAATCGAAGCTTGATAAGCTTTTAGACAGTGGCAGAAGACAATCGGCAAGCAACCTTGTTATTGTTGCAGAAGGTGATGAACATGGAGGAGCCTATGCTCTGGCTGATAAATACAAGAAGAAATATCCCCTCTATGACATTCGTATTACAGTTTTGGGTCACCTGCAAAGAGGCGGCTCTCCATCTGCCTTTGACAGAGTAACGGCTTCCAGACTGGGATTTGCCGCGGTTGAAGCCTTAACAGATGATCAAAAAAGTGTTATGGTTGGTATTCAGAATAATGATATTTCACTTGTCCCGTTCAGGAAAGCAGTTAAGCTGCATAAGGATGTAAACAGAAACCTTCTTGAAATATCTGAGATATTATCCATGTGATTACTTATCAAATACTTTGTCGATAATTGCCAGGAGTTCATCTCTGAGTATCGGTTTCTTCAGATAATCATCGCAACCAGACTCAATAGCTTTTTCCCTGTCGCCCGAAAGGGCTAGTGCAGTTAAGGCAACAACTGGCAAATCGGGTTTGATTCTTTTAATTCGTCTTGTTGTTTCGTATCCGTCAATTCCTGGCATTCGGATATCCATAAACACCATTGCTATATTAGTATTATCTTTTATCAGATCTATTGCCTTTAGCCCATTTTCTGCATGTACTACCTTAATCCCTTTATTCTGAAGAACCTGTTCAACAAACAGAAAATTATATATCTCATCTTCTACAACAAGAACCAATCTTTCCTGTAAATCATCAGTAAAAATCTCCTTTTCGGGACTATCCAACAAAGGATCCTCAGAAGCGTCGACAGGAATAGTGAAGAAAAATTTACTGCCTTTACCCGGACTGGATTCAACCCATATCTTACCCCCCAGCTTTTCTACGTAAGCTTTACAAATAGATAAGCCAAGCCCTGTTCCTTCCTGAATTCGGGAAAGGCCAGGGTCTGCCTGAACAAATCTATCGAATACCTTATTCTGAATATCAACCGCAATTCCCATTCCTGTATCGGCAACACAGAATTCAATAAATCTGTCTATTCTTTCACATCTTAAAAGTATTCCTCCTTTATTTGTGAATTTTATTGCATTGGAGATAAGGTTTGAAAGTACCTGTCTGAGTTTTGTGTGATCGGTGTTAATCTCCCTGTCTCTTTCTTCAAGCCTGCAATCTGTTTTTAAATAAAGATGTTTCTGTTCTATTCCGGGCTTATATTGCATCTCTATTTCATCCAGCAATGGTAATAAATCAAACCAAGTCTTATGAACTGTAATCAGTCCCGATTCTATCTTGGAGATATCAACAATATCATTTACAATATTCAGAAGCTGGACTGAATTACTCCTTATAATATTCATATATTCATTGCGATGTTGCACAGATATATTATCACTTTCCAATAAGTCAAGAAAGCCAATTATACCATTCATTGGTGTTCTTATCTCATGCGACATATTTGCAAGGAAGGCAGACTTAAGACGGTCGCTTTCTTCCGCCTTTAAGAGGGCCTGCTTTAATTGTTCCTCTATTCTTACCCTGTAGTCGATATCTACATGTATACCTACCATCCTGACCGGATTATTATCTTTATCTCTCTCCCATACCTTACCTGATGCCAGAATCCACTTCCACTGATTTTCAGAAGTGAGCATCCTTATCTCTGTTCTGTAATAATCTGTTTCTCCTGCGTAATGTTTTTCAAGCTCTTTACCCACATCTTCAATGTCTTCAGGATGTATAAAATCAGCAAATGTTTTGAAAGAAAACTTTTTATATCTTTTATTAAAATAAGACCTTGTATATCCCAACATCTGGAACCAGTTGTCGTTTAATATCAGGTCGTCATCTTTAGGATTCCATTCCCATAAGCCATTTCCTGTTCCATTAATTGCAGCATCAAGACTAAAAAAATTGTTACGCAGATCTCTTTCCAGCTTCTTAATATGAGTTATATCTGTTGCCAGTCCGACCTGGGCATAAACTCTGCCTTCTTTATCTTTAACAGGTATTTTCGTTACCAGGAAATCATATACTTTGCCGTCATTTAACCTGAGTTCTTCCTCATAAGTTTGTTCTATCCCCTGTTTTATTACAATTTCATCTGTAAGTAAAGTATCAAGGTTTAACCTTACGGGAAGTTCATTACTGGTTTTACCCAGGACTTCCTTCTCTTTTAATCCAAGTTTTTCAGTAAAAGCCCTGTTAATCAGAAGGTATCTGCCTGAATCATCTTTTACAAAAAGTATTGACTCAATGCTCGATATTATCATCTGAAGAAAATTCCTTGTGTCTTCAGCCTGTTTTGAAAGTATACGCGAACTATCAATATCCATTAATATTCCAACAACTCTCTCTGCCTTCCCCTTATCATCCCGGCTTATAGCTCTTCCACTTACCAGTACCCACTTATATACTCCATCATTCTGTTGAATACGATATTCACATCTGTAGGCCTTTGATTTTCCATTAACATGGTCGTTAAACAACTTTTTAGATTTCTCAAAATCATCAGGGTGAATAAGATCAAGCCATTTGTCAATGGAAATAGATTTTTTTTCTGAATTAGCTCCGTAAAATTTACCAAAACCCTTACCAATAATCATTTTCCCGGTAGAACAATTATAGTCCCAGATACCCAGCTCTGCCTCTTTTATTGCCAGGTTTATGCTCTGCTCTGACATTTCCAATTCAGAAGCCACCTTAAGCTTATCAGATATGTCTCTTATATTGGCCAGAATTATCTGTCTGCCTTTGTAGGTAACAGAAGTTAAAGTAACCTCACTCGGAAACTCTTTACCATTCTTCTTAACATGAATCCAGTTGGGAATATATACCCTGTCCAGAAGTGCCTGGGAGGGATTTACACGAAGGGCATCAGAGGACCTTGATCCGTCGGGCTGAAATTCGGCAGACAACTCCAGTGGTGATTTTTTCAGAATCTCAGTATGGCTCCTGTAGCCAAACATCCTAAGAGTTTCATCATTACAAAGCACTATTTTACCGGCATTCAGGTCAAATAATAAAAGAGCATCCCTGGACGAATTAAATAGATTCTTATATTCTGCCTCGCTCTCCTCCAACTCAAGCTTAAAGTAAACTCTCTTAATTTTAGAGGCAACATTATCCCACAGGATGGAAATAATATTCTTATCCAGTTCATTGTAAATATCTTGCTTGTTACCAAGTCCCACCAAATATTTTACCTCACCCCTGTCGATTATAGGAACAACCAGTCCACTATGTAAATATGGACTTATACTCAACTCCCCCTTTCTACTCAGGTCTTCTATTAGTAAAGGTTTGTCAGGCTTTATTCTATTTACCAAATCGTCTTTCGGGGAAAAAAACATCTTATCAGGATAAGATTCGTTAGCTAAGGACTTATCGCTTATAACCCATATAAGATCACTTAATATAGATTCCCCTTCCAGATAAGTGCCAAAAAAACCAATTTTACTATTAGTAAGTTTTATGGTTTCTTTCAGGGCCATCTTAATTACTGAATCAGGCCTGCCATTGGATTCTTTATTTAATATTCTCAGAGATACCTCCCTGGCCTTTGATAACATTTCTTCACTACCCACCTCTTTTGCCAGAATAAAATACGCTTCCTGATTATCCCAAACACCCTTATGAAAAGTAATTTCAGCAGGTATTAATCCTCCTCTCTTTGTTAAGAGTGAATATGTCCATGAGTCCTTCCCTGTTTCCTTTATCTTATAAAACCGCTGAGTTATCTCATCATGCACTTCCACAGGGAAAATAACATTGGCATCCTTCCCCTTCAATTCCTTTAAAACATAGCCTAACCTTTCCAGTCCGGCATCGTTAACCTCGATAAAAAAACCATCAAGATCAACCACTCCAAGCATATGATCAATTGTATTAAAGAATGTTCTGAAATTGGTAACCACCTGGTCTGCCAAACTATCATCAGGTTTATCAGAAGCCTTATTACTCTCTTTAGCAGTCACATTTTGAAATATTATTGGAATCAAAACTATTTAAATATAATCAGAAAAATAATTTAAGCGACCTGTTGTACAAAAGAAAAATCCATAATTACCAATTCAACAGTCAATAATCCCTAACATTGAATAAGAATTTATATTTTTACTCTATAAATTTTCAACGGGAGAATCAAAATTGGCCAGAATCAAAATCATTGGAACTGCTTATCCATACAGAGGAGGTATTGCTGCTTTTAACGAGAGGCTTGCGACTGAATATAAAAGACTTGGACATAGCGTTGATATTGAGACCTTTAAGTTGCAATATCCCGGCTTTCTCTTTCCCGGGAAAACCCAGTATGCAGACTGGGCACCACCTGAGTATCTGGATATAAAAAGATCTGTAAATTCTGTATGGCCACCAAACTGGATTAAGACAGCATACAGAATACGGAAAGAAAAACCTGATATTGTTATATTTAAATACTGGCTTCCTTTTATGGCGCCCTGCTTTGGTACTATTGCCAGAATCGTCAGGCAGAACAAAAAAACAAAGATTATTGCCATTCTTGATAATATTATTCCCCATGAGCTTAGGCCGGGAGATAATCTTCTGACAGGCTATTTTGTTAAATCAATAGATGGATTTATAGCTATGTCTAAATCTGTTTTAAAAGAGCTTGATATTTTTAATAAGAACAAACCGAGGCTTTTTTCACCTCACCCTGTATTCGATAATTTCGGAACCCCTGTTAGCAGGGAGGATGCTCTGAAAGAACTTGATCTCGATCCCGGCTACAGGTATATCTTATTTTTTGGCCTTATAAGGGAGTATAAAGGTCTCGACATCCTGCTTAAAGCATTTTCAGATAAAAGGCTGGCAGAAAAAAAGATTAAGCTACTTGTTGCAGGCGAATTTTATACTTCAAGAGAACCTTATGACAATCTTATAAGTGAAAACGATCTTAAAGACAGAGTAATAATTCATCCTCATTTTATACCTGACAGTAAGGTTGTAAACTGGTTCTGTGCTTCTGATATTATCGCACAGCCCTATAAATCAGCCACTCAGAGTGGGGTTACGCAGATAGGATATCATTTCGACAAACCAATGCTTGTGTCTGACGCAGGCGGATTATCAGAGATTATTCCACATATGAAGGGAGGTTATGTTGTGAAGCCTTATCCCCCGGCTGTAGCGGATGCATTAAACGACTTTTTTTCAAATAACAGATATGATGAATTCATGTCAGGTATCAGGTCAGAAAAAGCAAAATACAGCTGGGAAACAATGGTAAAGAACTTATATTTGCTCTCAGATCAAATTAATTCAAGATGATTATCAGAAGTAAGGCTCCCCTGAGATTAGGACTCGCCGGAGGAGGCACTGATGTTGCTCCATACTCAGATCTCTTCGGAGGGGCTGTCCTCAACACAACCATAAATCTTTATGCTTATGCCAGCCTGATACCCCGTAAAGATGGCAAAATAAGGATAAACCTGATAAACCGTTCAAAATCGCTTGAATTTGATTCAAAACCTAATCTGCCATTTAACAATGAGGCTAATATTCCGATTGGAGTGTATAATAAGATAGTAAGTGATTATACGGGTAAAGCTCTATCATTTGATCTTAGTCTGTTTGTTGATGCTCCTCCCGGATCAGGACTGGGTACGTCGAGTACATTGCTTGTTACTGTACTGGGAGCATTTGCTGAATGGCAGAAAATACCTTTTGGTGAATATGACTTTGCCAAACTGGCATGGGAAATAGAGAGGATTGATCTGGGAATGGACGGAGGTAAACAGGACCAGTATGCTGCCACCTTTGGGGGATTCAACTATATGGAATTTAACAATGGTAACGTTATTGTAAATCCATTAAGAATAAAACCTGCTATGATGGATGAGCTTTCTCATAACCTTCTTTTATACTATACCGGAACAAGCAGACTTTCATCAAGGATTATAGCAGAACAGGCTGCCAACGTGGACAAAAAGTTGGATAAACCGATAGAAGCAATGCATAAACTTAAGGAACAGGCAAAGCTGATGAAAGATATAATCCTGACAGGGGATTTAAACGAGATAGGTAATATCCTTGATTTTGGCTGGAAATATAAAAAAGAAATGGCTGGAGGTATATCAAATAAAAAGATTGATGAGATTTATGATACAGCTATGAAAAATGGAGCTACAGGAGGAAAGATCTCCGGTGCCGGTGGTGGCGGATATATGGTATTTTACTGTCCCGGAACAAATAGATACTCAGTGGCTGAGGCCCTGAAATCATTTAAAGGAAATATTGAACCTTATGAATTCACAGAAAAAGGATTAAGCACATGGACTATAACAGATTAATCATTAGAATACTTAACGATAAAATAAATTTGACCACTCAAATCAGGGATTCTGAATCAATGATTAATAATTGCATAATGGCTGCTGAATATCTATGGAAATGCTACCAGAATGGAGGTAAAGCACTCTTTTGTGGTAACGGGGGAAGTGCAGCTGATGCTCAACACCTTGCTGCAGAACTGTCAGGCAGGTTTTACTACGACAGAGAGCCTCTGAATGCAGAGGCCCTGCATGTAAATACTTCCTACCTTACTGCCGTTGCTAATGATCGCTCTTTCGATGAAGTCTATTCCAGACAGGTAGAAGCAAAAGGTCTTCGGGGAGATGTTCTTATAGCACTCTCAACAAGTGGCAATTCTAAAAATATATTAAATGCCGCTAAAAAAGCTTCTGAAAAAGGAATAAAGGTAATTTCATTTACTGGCAAAGGAGGTGGCAGGTTAAAAGAATTATCAGATATTAACATCGATATCCCATCCGACGATACACCACGTATCCAGGAAATGCATATAAGCCTGGGACATTTCATATGCCAGGTTGTTGAAGAAAAACTATTTCCCGATGCAGGCTAAAGCTATTATACTTGCAGGAGGTTTCGGAACCAGGTTACGCAAGTGTGTTGAAAATATTCCAAAACCAATGGCTCCCGTAAGAGGAAGGCCCTTTTTAGAATATATTCTCGACCATCTGCATAAATATAATATCTCTGATGTTGTATTGTCGACAGGTTATCTGTCTTCAAAAATCAGCGAATATTTCGGAAATTCATATAGAAATATCAACATAAAGTATTCAGAGGAAGATATGCCAATGGGCACAGGGGGTGCTACAAAGCTGTCGCTTAATAAATTGGACTCTGAGCTGGTGTTTATCATTAATGGAGATACATTATTCAGGGCTGATCTGGGTAAAATGGTATCCAGTCATAAAGAAAGGAAGGCAGCAATCACTATTGCCCTCAGGCACACTGATAATTGCGACCGTTATGGCAAGATCACTACTGATAGTGATAACAGGATAATTAATTTCTCAGAAAAAACACCCGAGGGTGGACCAGGATGGATTAATGGAGGCATCTACTTGCTTAACAGAAGTATATTCGATAATACAGCTTTCCCGGAAGTATTTTCTCTTGAAAAGGATCTGTTTTCTGTTTATACCTCTGAACTTAAAATATACGGGGCTAAGGATAATGCTTACTTTATCGATATAGGAACCCCCGAAGATTACAAAAGAGCTGAGGATGAGTTATAATATTGATATAATAGAGCCAGACTGGACACTTTTTCTTGATCGTGACGGTGTAATAAACAGGAAGCTTGAAAATGATTATGTTCTGAGACCTGAACAATTTATCTTTATTCCAGGATCGCTTGAGGCCATAAGTATATTAACAGATATTTTCAGGAGAATAATAATCGTTACAAATCAGCAATGCATTGGAAGGGGGCTGGTTACAGAAAAAGAGATAGATATTATCCATAAGATTATGAAAGAGAAGATAGAAGAATCAGGAGGCAAAATAACAGATATCTTTGTTTCTCCCTGGCTTGAATCTGAAAATAATCAATACCGCAAACCTGGTATAGGAATGGCTGAAGCTGCGACATCAAAATACGGGGATATTAAATTCTCAAGATCAGTAATGGCCGGAGACAGTATAACAGATATGAAATTCGGGAAAAGCGCCGGGATGATTAATGTTTTGATCTCTGATTCCATCCCTGAAGGGAAACAACTTTTTGACCTCAGGTATAATAATTTACTGGATTTCGCCCTCTCACTGAGATAAAACAGATATTTCCTTCTATTTCTTATTACTTATTTTATGATCCGAAAGCTGAAGTTTAATAAGTACATCTTCTGGTCTGATCATTTTCATACACTTATACTTTAAATCCTTCCTGATACAATCTTTACTTCCATATATCGAGCATGGCCTGCAGCCCAGCATACTGTTTGGTGTCTCTATAATTATATGTTGCTGATCACCTGAGGGAGAAAAGCCCATTGACGGATGTGTTCCTCCCCAAATACTCAAGGTCGGAATACCAGACAATGCAGCCAGGTGCATATTCGATGAATCCATGCTGATCATCAGGCTTAAATGCCTTATCAGGGCAAGTTCTGTTGACAGATCATGCCTCCCGGCGGCGATATAACAATTAGAAAAAGAGGAAGCCAGTAGCAATAAGTCCTTATAATCATCCCTGCCGCCAAAAAAAATAAAAAATACATCATATTCTTTATTTATCTGTAACATAAGATGCCTTATATTATCAAGACCCCATTCTTTGGTCCTGTGTTTGGCAAATGGCGATATACCTATCAGATAAGATCCCTTCCTGACATAATTGTCAATTACTGCAAGAGCTTCTGCATCTGCCGACTCTCCTGTTATAAAAGAAGGAATAATGATATCTCCGACTTCAAAACCTGCCCTCCTGAAAACATCTGAATACCTTTCAGTTATATGTGGTAATAAAGTATCAACCCTGGATCTGATAAACTTCTTTTTTTTCTTTCTGTCCTTATTAATCCTATATAATTTCCTGCCCCAGAAACTAAATAATAAGCCCAGGATCCATGTTCGGATAACACTATGAAGGTCGATAACAAGAGAGATATTATATTTTTGCTTTATATCCCGGTAAAGCCTGAATATACCACTTATCCCATGATGTCTGACCTTAAAATCAGGGATAAAAACCTCTATCCCTTCCAGACCATAAAAGAAAGAAGCAAAGAGTGGACGTGTAACTACGATTATTTTATATTCACCCTTATCAACAGCTCTTAATACAGGAGTAATAAGAGCCACATCGCCCATTGCAGATAGTCTTAGTACGAGTATATATCGCTCTGTGACCATTTAATCGTAATCCTTATAAGATTTTTCTTCGACCAGGTCCGAACCGGTTTTTTTATTTATATTTCTTTTTATCTCAGCCCTTATGTCGTTAGTAAAGTATACTGACCTTGCAGTTTCAATAAACTCTCTGCCAAAATCCTTCTCCCTTTCCAGATCCCTTATTCTGTCTTCAATATCCCATAACTTACAATTTACTTCATAAAGTCTTTTATAAAGTTCATTATCCTTTGAGATAATATCTTTTACAGCAAGATCCAGAACATCATATTCCTTTTGAAGATTCCTGATCTTTTCCTTTTCCTTTATCCTTTCAAGTTTAATCTGGATTATTGTAAGCTTATCAACTATTTCTCCGTTTGAGACTTCAATTTTCATTAATCTATATTTAAGTATTAATTAACTGCCAACAAAATTAATATAATTAGCGACATCACATTGGATCAACATCGGCCCATATTCTAAGCTGGTTCCTTTTATGAACATTATAAACATAGTCTATTGCCGCAGCAATCCGGGATTTAACTCTTGAGATATCGCCCTTATTCCTGTCTATCTTAACCAGAATCGTCATAAAATAGTACTTCTGCACCTTACTTATTATAGGATATTCAGGTCCAAGAACAATATCATTAAGATGAGAGCGAAGGGTTTTTGCCAGCATGGCAGATGCAGTACTAAGGCTTTGCCGGTCGTGATGCCTTATATACAATTTTATTAAGCGTGTAAAAGGAGGATATGAAAATTCCTTTCTTTCCTCGATCTGCATTTTGTACATTGACCAGTAATCATGATTTATTGCCAGTCGAATTATAGAATTGTAAGGATCAACTGACTGCAGAATTACTTTCCCCTGTCGCTCCCTTCTGCCTGCTCTTCCACTTACCTGCTCAATCATCTGAAAACATCTCTCCGAAGCTCTGAAATCAGGAAAAAAAAGCATATTATCCACATTTAAAATCCCCACCAGTGTAAGGTTTTCAAAATCCAGTCCCTTCGATATCATCTGTGTCCCTACCAGAATATCTATCTTCCCTTCTTCAAGCCTGGCAATAATTCTATCGACCGAACCTCTTTTCCTGGTTGTATCAAGATCCATTCTCCCAACTTTTGCTTCAGGAAATAAAATTGATATTTCGTCTTCAATCTTTTCAGTTCCATAGCCCTTCATCTGGAGATCTCCTGAACCACAATTAGCACATACTCCACTATTTTTGTGACTATTACCGCAATAGTGACATTTTAATGTGTCGATTCCCTTATGATAGGTCATATTTACAGCACAATCCTCACAAACGGGGGTCCATCCACACTCATTACATATTATTACAGGAGCATACCCTCTCCTGTTCCTGAAAAAAACTGTCTGCTCACCTCTTTTTAGTGCCTGTTGAGTTGCAGCAATAAGCTGTGGGGTGAAATGTGATATCATTATCTTTCTGCGATAGGCTTCTTTTATATCAGCAATTTCTATCTCAGGCATCTTAACCTCTCCAAAACGACTATTAAGTTCAACAAGTCCATATTTACCTGTATGGCAGTTATATACTGAATCTATTGAGGGAGTAGCCGAGCCTAACAAAACTTTTGCGCCATATAGACCTGCCAGTACTATTGCACTATCTCTGGCATTGTACCTTGGGGCAGGATCTTTCTGCTTATAAGAAGCGTCATGTTCCTCATCAACAATTACAAGTCCAAGCTTATCGAAAGGCAAAAAGAGCGATGATCTGACGCCCAGAATAATATTATAAGGATTTTCAACATTATCATTGCTGAGTTTTCTCCATACTTCTACTCTTTCATTATCATTCAATCTGGAATGATATACTCCGACCTGATTCCCGAAAAACCTTCTCAGCCGATTTATTATCTGGGTAGTAAGAGCTATTTCCGGCAACAGGTACAATACCTGCCTGCCTGCATCAAGCTGCTCCCTGATCAGGTGTATATATATTTCGGTTTTACCACTGGAGGTAACGCCCTTTAGCAACACCGTATTCTTTTCTTTAAACAAGGCAGTTATCGACTCTAAGGACTTAGCCTGATCCGGACTTAAGCTAAGGGGATTAATTATTTCACTCACTTTGTTCGCAAGTCTGTCCTCCTCCAGGTACTCAATTTCCAATACCTTCTTTTTAACCAGGGAGTTAAGCGTAGCGGTTGAAACACCTGCAGATTTAAGAAGCTCGTTCCTTGGCATCAGTCCGGATTCATTATACTTATCAGAAGTAATATTGTCTAAAAAACAACTGATAAGCTTATATCTGGCAGGCGATCTGTTTTCAAGCTCATCCATAATAACTCCTAACCTGGATTCGTTAAATTCAAAGCCAAGTCTGACATAAGCCTTTAACCTTGGTTTATATCTTTGCTCTCCGGAGATTCCCTGTTGTGAAGGCTTAATAAGTTTTAGTCCAGATGGCAGGGCCGCTTCCATAACCTCTCCCCTTGTACACATATAATAGGAACTTAACCAGTTCCAGAAATCAAGTTGAAACATCGAAACAGAGGGCACAACTGAAGGCAGCCCATAGATCTCCTTTACCTGATGCAGAGAAGGTTTGGTATTGTGAACTTTTTCCACAATACCGATTAAAAATCGTTTAGCTCCAAAAGGAATAATGACCCTTGATCCCGGAACCAGGCTGCCAGCAAGTTCCTCGCCTGTAGCATAAGTAAAGGTCCCGGCCAGGGCTCCGGGAATTATTACATCTGCATAAAGGTGGATATTACTCATTGCCAAAATAATTAACAATAAAAATAATACTAATAAGGATAATAAAATAATGTAAGGAATCTGATCTGAAAAATCAGAAAACTAATTTATATCATCGAGCAGGTTGGAAACAACGCTATATAACTGTTCCTTCCTAACAGGCTTAATAAGGCAAGCATCACATCCGGCTTCCAGAACAAAATCCTGCTCCTCTTCGAATAGAAATGCTGTCTGGGCGACGATAGGTATTGTTTTGCGAATCTTTCTTATTTCTTTTGTTGCCTCCAGTCCATTCATCTCCTCCATCTGCATATCAAGCAGTATAAGATCAATATCATCATTCTCCTTTACAAGACTAAGGGCTTCCTCTCCGGATCTGGCCTGTATAACTGTTACCCCTGTATCTGATAATATTCTGTGCAGGTATTTTAATATATCATGATTATCGTCAGCAATCAGTATTTTTTTATTCTTCCAGTTATATACCTTTGGTTCTTTTAATTTATCAATCTTATCTGATTCTACTGCCGTACTCTCAACCGGACGATAGGGTATTGTAAAAAAGAACTCTGAACCTGCTCCCTTCTCCGATTCTACCCACAGATAACCATCCATCTCCTCAATCACCTGCTTGGTAAGCGTTAAACCGACTCCCAATCCTTCAAAGGGACGATGATGGCCATCAGATTCCTGTCGGAACTGTTCAAATATTGATTTTAAATTATCTTTGCTTATCCCAATCCCTGTATCTTTAACTGTAAACATCATGGAAGTGCCTGCCATTGCAGACTTAATCTCGATCGAACCTGAGCGGGTAAATTTTACAGCATTATCAACAATATGCCTGAACACTCTTTTAAGCCATACCTCGTCGGCATAAACCACATCTCTCGGCTCTTTCAGATTTTTTCTGATATGAAGTTCTATTTCCTTACCTGATCTTGTAATAAGCTCTTTCGCATAATTCTCGGCAAAGTCAAGCAAGCTATTAATCCTTACGGGATTATAATGAATCTCTATTTCGGAATTTTCCAACCTTGAAAGGTCAATAATATCGCTTATTATCTGTAAAAGCCTTTCTGTATTCTGATTAAGATATCCAACATATTCCTCTCTTACTTTATCATCGGTATCCAGATCATTAAGAAGATTGGCAAAACCGACAATACTGTTAAGGGGAGTTCTGATTTCGTGACTAATATTTGCAAGGAAGGTAGACTTAAGCCTGTTGCTCTCTTCTGCTTTTTCTTTTGCAATAAGAAGTTCATTTTGAGTTTCCTTTATCGAAGTAATATCCCGGGATATCACAAGGTAGCCTAAAATATCACCCGAATCATCTTTTATCTCAACCGACTTAGAAAGCAGAAAAATATAATTACTGTCTTTATTTCTCAATCTCAATTCGCTCTCATAAATACCAGAATCTTTTAAAGCCTTGATTCTTTTATCTGAATAATCACTATCATCAGGATGGAGCAATATTTTATCGCGCTGATCAGGGTTGATATTATGATACTCATCTCTTGTAAGTCCGATCAGACTATAAAAAGCTGAATTGCCAAATTTAATCTCCCAGTCTGTATTATAGAATGCAATTCCATCATCGGCAGAAGACAGCATCATTCCATATAATTTCTCAGAGTTAGCATGCTCTCTCTCGATTTCTTCTATTCTATCCCTTAGTTCAGTATTGGTTTTATTTAAGGAGCTGATTTCTTTTATCAGCTCGCCATTTTCTATTTCTTTATTATAACCATAGCGATCTCGCTTATAGGCATATCTGGCAAGAAAAACAATCGCTACCAGGAAGAGCGAAATAGCCAGAAGCATTGTATAGAGACTTGCAGGCTGAATATCTTTATCCCACAATAAATAAACTTCTTTATATAATTTATCTATATAGAGGAAACTACTCTGATAATCTGACAGAGTAATAAGAACATTACTAAAATAAAATATTGCAGACGTAAGCATATATTAATAACCCATACGGGTCATTTTGAAATACAAATTCATATATCAGGCTCAAAAGACAGATTTTGTTTATATTGCTGCAAAACCTGATCCAAGCAGGTGTAAAAATATAAAATTTAAAGGATCCGCTACAACCAATCCACTTTTTTATTGTTAAGTATTAAAAGAATAATATATGGAATCGGGAGAAAGAAAATATAAAAACAAAGATATAACTGTGTACTGGAAGCCATCTTCGTGCATACACGCCTCCACATGTATTAATGAACTCCCAACTGTTTTCAGGACGAATAAAAAGCCCTGGGTAAGCATGGAAGGTGGCAGCACTGATAAAATTATTGAAGTTGTAGACAGATGTCCTGTAGATGCTCTTACATGGAAATATAACGATCAGGAGAAAAATGACGGTATTGGTAACGAGCATCCAAATCATGTTAAAAACAGAAGGAAGACCCTTTTAACTGATGACTCTGATTTTGATAAGGCAATTTCCGTCAGGATGATAAATGATGGTCCATACATTATCAACGGAAGTTTCTACCTGGAAAGGGAAAATGGTGTAAGAACCAAATTTAATGGAACTGTATCAGTATGCAATTGTGGAAGAACCAAATTACCTCCTTTTTGCGACGGATCACACAGGATTGGATAAAAATTATATTATGGAAAGTAAAGTATCAACCCCTGTTATTGAATTAATTAAGAATGGTCCGATGAGAATATCCGGCAACTATTCTATCACCGATGAGAAGAACAATAAGATCAGCGAAGGGAAAG
Source organism: uncultured Rikenellaceae bacterium (assembly GCA_964634565.1). Classification (GTDB taxonomy): domain Bacteria; phylum Bacteroidota; class Bacteroidia; order Bacteroidales; family VadinHA17; genus JAUVKT01. Next base: position 55,023 of record CAZWLP010000008.1, read on the forward strand.
AGGTGTATCTATGCAGGTGCGGAAAATCTCTCAACAAGCCCTATTGTGACGGATCACATAAATCAAATATGCTTGATGGTAATCAAGAAAAAGAATCCTGTGATTAGTAATATTTTATTTCCTGTATTTTAATGGTAGCTATTTTCTGACTAAATTTGCACAATATTTAACTAATTGATATGCAAATAAATATTGGGGCAGATTCAGAACTGGGCAAACTTGAGGGTGTAATCATTCACACGCCGGGTCCGGAAGTAGAAAACATGAATCCCAAAAATGCAGAAAGAGCTCTTTATAGTGATATTTTAAATCTGTCAGTAGCACGTGAGGAGTATGCCCAGTTAAGCGGAGTACTGAAAAAAGTATGTACAGCATTTGAGGTAGTCGATCTGCTGAAAGAAACCCTGGCTGTAGAAAAGGCACGCGAAATGATAATAAAAGGTGCCTGCGATAAGGACATAGGTCTTTTCGAAAGGTTAAATTCAATGGAACATAATTTACTCGCAAGTAAATTAATTGAGGGTATTGAGATTGAAAGAAATAACTTAACCACCTATCTTAGCAAAGAAAAATATGACCTCAGGCCTCTTCATAATTTTTTCTTTACCAGAGACTCAGCCGTAGTTATTAATAATAATGTGCTTATTTCCAGGATGGCCAATAAGGTAAGGCAAAGGGAGGCCACCATTATGAAGAACATTTTCAGATATCACCCATCATTTTCGACAAATATTATTGACCCGACAGATTTTGGAGATGAGCCTTCTAAGGTAAGTATTGAGGGCGGTGATATTCTGGTAGCCCGTAAAGATATACTTATAGTGGGAAATGGTTCCAGAACAACCACAGAGGGAATCGATTCAATAATCGAAATTGCCAAGAAATATTCCACAAATAAGTTTCATATTATTGTACAGGAATTACCATACACGCCCGAATCCTTTATTCATCTCGACATGGTATTTACTCTTCTTGACCATGATAAATATATGGCTTTTGCCCCTTTAATATTAAAGATGAATAAGTTCCAGACTGTGCACATTGAGATCGAGAATCAAAAGGTTTCTTCGATTAAAGACGTTAAGGATCTTCCAACGATTCTTGCCTCACTGGGTATGGAGATGGATGCTGTGAAATGTGGTGGTGAAAAAGATGATTGGGTTATGGAAAGAGAACAATGGCATAGCGGAGCAAACTTCTTTGCAATAGCACCTGGAAAATTACTGGCTTACTCCCGCAATATTTATACTCTTGAGGAAATGTCAAAAAACGGATTTGATATCCTGAGTGCAAACGATGTTATTTCGGGCAAATGTAACCCGGATGATTACCGAAAATGTGTTATCGGTATCGACGGATCAGAATTATCAAGAGGCGGTGGCGGTGCAAGGTGCATGACCATGCCTATCTCCAGAAAGCCAGTCTGAATAAGCTAGCCCAACACTTCTCTTACTTTCTCTGCTGCATCGGCAAAAGAAATTGCCGAAAACACTTCCAGTCCGGAATTATCTATAATATCCTTGGCTTCTTCAGCATTTGTTCCCTGCAAACGAACAATAACAGGTACCGGCAAGTCGCCAATTGATTTACAGGCCTCAACTACTCCATTGGCCACCCTGTCGCATCTGACTATCCCTCCAAAAATATTTATCAGGATTGCTTTAACAGACGGATCTTTCATTATTATTCTAAACCCGGCTTCAACTGTTTCAGCATTTGCTGTACCACCGACGTCGAGGAAATTTGCCGGATCACCACCAGATAATTTTATTAGATCCATAGTTGCCATAGCCAATCCGGCTCCATTAACCATACAGCCAACGTTCCCGTCAAGTTTAATAAAATTAAGATTATACTTCCCTGCTTCAACTTCTGTCGGGTCTTCTTCACTCAGATCTCTCATTTCGGCTATCTCGGGATGTCTGAAAATTGCGCTATCATCAATACTGAATTTACAGTCGATAGCCATTATCTTATTATCACTTGTTTTTAATACAGGATTAATTTCCAGCAACTGGGCATCACTACTCAGAAAAGCATTATACAGTCCGCCAACAAACTTCAGCATATCCTTAAAACTTTCTCCACTCAGGCCGAGATTAAATGCAATACGCCTTTTTTGAAAGCCCTGCAAACCAACCGCCGGATCAATATGTTCCTTAAAAATAAGATGAGGAGTCTTTTCTGCCACTTCTTCTATATCCATCCCTCCCTCAGTGGAATACATTATTACATTACGGCCGGTGTTTCTGTCCAGCAGAATACTCATATAAAACTCTTCCGGTTCAGATTCGCCAGGATAAAAGACGTTCTGCTCCACTAATATCTTTTTAACTTCTTTTCCTGCAGGTCCTGTTTGAGGGGTACGCAGTTGCATACCAAGTATTTCAGATGCAAGTTCCTTCACCTCATCAACAGATTTAGCTATCTTAACTCCCCCTCCCTTGCCACGACCACCGGCATGTATCTGAGCCTTAACCACATATAAATCGGAGTTAAAGTCTTCCTTAAGCTTTTTAGCTGCTGCAACTGCCTGTTCAGGTGTATCTGCAACGAAGCCTTCGGAGGTTCTTACATTATGTTTCTTAAGTATTGATTTGCCCTGGTACTCATGTAGGTTCATAATCTTATTCTTTGGATTGTAAAGTCATTATGTGGATAAAATATTGAAGAGTCCAAATTACAGTTTTTTTCTCTAATTTAGTAATCAAATCCGATGTTATGCGAAAGCTAAAAAACTCTGAACTGAATAGAAAATCAATACAGGAGTATAAGCAATCAGATAAGACACCGATAACTATCATTATGGACAATATAAGAAGCCTGAATAATATCGGTTCTATATTCAGAACAGGTGACGGCTTCCTGATTGAGAAAGTTATATTATGTGGAATCTCTGCCACTCCGCCACACAGGGATATTCATAAAACAGCTCTCGGGGCTACTGAATCGGTTGACTGGGAATACTATGAAAATACCACAGATGCTGTTAGTCACCTTAAGAAGGAAGGATATACCATCATTGCTGTTGAGCAGGCAGTTGGTTCAATATTGTTGCAGGATTTTGTACATACCAGGGGCTCATCGTATGCAGTTATTTTCGGACATGAAGTAAAAGGCATCTCACAGGATATTGTTGATATGTGTGATTATTGCGTAGAGATACCACAATTCGGAACCAAACACTCTTTTAATGTAGCGGTTTCAGCCGGAATAGTTCTATGGGAAATTTATAGGAAAACGATATCTGATAAATAAAAAAAAGGGACACAAATTGTGTCCCTTTTAAATTATTTATTTCCCAGGTACTATTGTACTATTGCTTTAAATGCTTCGTCTTCTGCAAACATTGCAAATTCAATATCTTTTGCAGCAT
>CAZWLP010000009.1:0-54659 GCA_964634565.1 uncultured Rikenellaceae bacterium
CCCTCCGGTCTCATCTGTGGAAAGAACAGAACATCCTGTATAGATTGCTTATTGGTCATAAACATGGTAAGCCTGTCCATTCCCATACCCATACCCGAGGTAGGAGGCATACCATATTCAAGGGCTCTTACAAAGTCCATATCAATAAACATTGCTTCATCGTCTCCTTTTTCAGAAAGCTTAAGCTGGTCCTGGAATCTTTCGAGCTGGTCTATAGGATCGTTAAGCTCAGAGTAGGCATTGCATAGTTCCTTACCATTTACCATAAGCTCGAATCTTTCGGTAAGACCTTCAATTGATCTGTGTTTTTTTGTAAGCGGCGACATCTCAACAGGGTAGTCAATAATAAATGTTGGCTGAACAAAATTAGCCTCACATTTTTCACCAAATATCTCATCTATCAATTTCCCTTTACCCATTGAATTGTCGGATTCTATACCCATATCCTTGCAGGCTTTGCGAAGTTCTTCCTCGCTCTTGCCAGTAATATCAAAACCGGTATATTGAATAATGGCATCGGTCATAGATATTCTTTTAAATGGCCTTTTATAGTCTATTACAACATCTCCAAACGGTATTTTTGTTGTACCGTGCAGATCAAGGGCAACCTTTTCAATCATCTCTTCGGTAAAGTCCATCATCCAGTTATAATCTTTATAGGCAACATAGATCTCCATAACAGTGAATTCAGGATTATGGGTTCTGTCCATTCCTTCGTTTCGGAAGTCTTTTGAAAACTCATAGACACCTTCATATCCTCCTACAATAAGTCTTTTAAGATATAGCTCGTCAGCAATTCTGAGATATAGTGGTATATCAAGTGCATTATGATGGGTAATAAAAGGACGTGCCGCTGCTCCACCCGGTATAGGTTGAAGTATGGGCGTCTCAACTTCGAGGTAGCCTTTTGAGTTAAAGAGCTCTCGCATCGACTGAAATATCAGGGTTCGCTTTCGGAATACCTCCCTTGTTTCAGGGTTTATTGCCAGGTCGACATACCTCTGGCGGTATTTCATTTCGGGATCGGTTACAGCATCAAAAGTTGTCCCGTCTTTTTCTTTTACCGCAGGAAGTGGTCTGATTGACTTACTAAGTACCACGAGCTCTTTTACGTGCACAGTAATCTCTCCCATCTGGGTTCTGAATACAAAGCCTTTTACCCCGATAAAATCTCCTCTGTCGAGTAGTTTTTTAAATACTGTATTATAGAGAGTTTTATCCTCACCAGGGCATATCTCGTCTCTGTTAATATAAAGCTGAATTCTGCCCTTTGAGTCCTGTATCTCGGCAAAGGATGCTTTACCCATTATTCTCCTGGTCATTATTCTGCCAGCCACTTTAACATCTGTCAAATGGTCTTTTTTATCATCAAACTGAGAGAGGATATCATCAGAGAAAATATTAGTCTTAAACTCTGCAGCAGGGTAGGGATCAATCCCAAGTTTTTTTAACTCTTCAAGTGAGTTACGCCTAATCTGTTCCTGTTCGCTTAGTTGCATATTCTTAAAATAATTTTTGCAAAAATACTTAAAAAAAAAGGTTGAGAGGCTTGAAAAAGCTTGAAAAAGGTTGAAAAGGTTTATCCCTGGTTTATTTGCTACAAACAGTAATGAGTACTTTCAGTATAAAAATTTAGAAATCAATCTTTCTTAATTCTTCAAGCTGACTATCGCTCAGTCCTTCGGGTTCAAGACCGGCATTTTTGCACATAAAAAATATTCTTGCTGATTTGGCCAGGATATCTATTGCATCGAAGGTTTCGATTATATCAGTTCCGATTGAAAACACACCGTGTTTCTCCCAGATTGCAATATCATGGTCTGCAAGGGCAATCAGTGTGGCTTCAGCAATTGAACCAGTCCCTGGTGTTTTAAAGTTTACGAAGCCTATTCCCTTTGGTACAAACACAATTGTTTCAGGATGCATACCCCAAAGAATATTGTTTAATTTGTTTTCGCTGCAATATTCCCTTACCTGGGTCAGTGCAATCAACTCAGATGCATGGGTATGAACAACAACCTTCTGGTTGCTACCACGCTCTTTAATCATTTTATGTATTTTAAGATGAGTTGGAAGTTCTGAAGTTGGCATAATGGTTTTTTTATTATTTGCTTCCGAAATAACAAAGTATCCTCTGCCCGAATCTTCAACTTTTATAATCAGAATGTTTTCTTCGGGTCTCCTGGCTAGATCCCTCATCCTGCCACCTGTTATTGTAATAAGAAACCATTGCTCTCCAAGCGAAATATAGTTATCCTGAAGATCTCTATAAGGATAATTATCAGGCCTTATATTACTATCCGAAAGATACTCACTGATATTTACAGAGATATTACCGGCATTTCTTTCAGCCCAGCCTCTTTCCCATAGTATTCCGGCTACTTCCGATATATCCCTGATAATACCTTTAAGCCTGCAGTCTGATTCTATTATCTGCTTCATTTATGCAAAGGTAACCAAGGTGAATAGATATTACAATAACAGGCTGGCTGTATCTGTTGGTTCTGTTTGAACAAATATATATATTTGACGTCTTACAGATAGAATTATATAGATAAATAAATATATTATTATAATGGATATTGAAGTATTCTTTGAAGATGGAATGAAGGTAAATGCCAGGATTGGTAATCATATAATAAAGACAGATCAGCGAGCTGACGGAGGAGGTGATGATACAGCCCCTGAGCCATTTGATTACTTTCTAAGCTCACTTGCAACATGTGCCGGTATTTATGTTAAGGTTTTCTGCGACAGGAGGGGGATTGATCCATCAGAAATTAAACTGATTCAGAAGCATATACGGGATGATGCTACTCATAAAATAAGTTCAATAAATCTCGAGATTATTCTTCCGGATAATTTTCCGGAGAAGTACAGAAATGCTGTTTTATCGGCCGCAAATCAGTGTACCGTTAAGAAGCTTATTGCGGATCCTCCCTCGATAAATGTTAGCCTTTTGCCTGTCAGCCAGAGGAGTTAAAGAAATCTTCTCTGTACTATTTATATTTCAACACCTCATATGCCTGCAACCATATATTTTAATTACATTTGTGTAATTAAGGATAAGATAGCATGGTTAAGAGTAATAAGCTGAATGGCAGGCGCTTACCTTCGTGGATGAAAATGCAGAGGGCCAGTGGACAGAACTATACAATGGTAAAAAGAGTGGTTCAGACAAATCACCTCCATACCATTTGTACAAGCGGTAATTGTCCGAATATTGGAGAGTGCTGGAATGCCGGGACAGCTACATTTATGATTCTCGGTGATATTTGTACGCGTGCCTGTAAGTTTTGTGGCACCAGTACGGGTAAACCTTTGCCTCCAGATCCGCTTGAGCCTTCCAGGTTAGCAGAATCCATTCAAAAAATGGGGTTGAAGCATTGTGTTATCACATCAGTCGACCGGGATGATCTGCCCGATGGAGGAGCTTCTTTCTGGGCTGAAACTATTGTGAAAATAAGGGAAGTAAATCCGGGTATTACGATAGAGACATTAATACCTGACTTTGATGGTAATACAGAATCTATTCAGAAAGTTATTGATGCCGGCCCCGAGGTTATCTCTCATAATCTTGAAACAGTAGAAAGGCTGACTCCCCGGATAAGATCAAGGGCAAAATATGGAAGGAGTCTTTCTGTAATAGATTTTATAGGCGATGCTGGTGTAGTATCCAAATCCGGAATTATGCTAGGGCTTGGTGAAACAGAGCAGGAGATATATAATACTATGGATGATTTACGAAAGGTTGGCTGCAAGGTTTTTACTTTAGGTCAATATCTGAGGCCAAGTTTTGATCATATGGAAGTTGATGAATATGTTACCCCGGAGAAATTTGAGGAGTACAGGAAGGTGGGTCTTGAGAAGGGTTTTGATTTTGTGGAGAGCAGCCCGCTGGTAAGATCATCCTATCATGCTGAGAAGCATGCGGGAAATTAGTTTTTAATTTCAAAATATCAGGTGAGGTGAATAAGGCAATATTTGAAGATCTTGGACTGAAGGATTATAAGGAGACCTGGGATTACCAGGAGTATTTCTTTAATAAGATTGTGAAAAGAAAGTCAGCTGACAATATTAAGGAAACAATTACAGGTTCTGATTATGAAAACAGGTTAATATTTGTTGAGCACCCGCATGTCTATACCCTTGGCAAAAGTGGATCAGAAAATAATATGTTGCTCGACTTTATACAATTAAAAGCCAAGGATGCCAGTTTTTATAAGATAGACCGGGGAGGAGATATAACTTACCATGGTCCGGGTCAGATTGTTGCTTATCCGATTTTTGATCTCGAGCCATTGGGCCTGAGGTTAAAGGAGTATATTTTTAAGCTGGAGGAGTCGATTATCATGACTATTAAGGAATTTGGTATTGAAGGCGGACGTCTTGATGGTGCCACAGGAGTGTGGCTTGATAAGGATATTGAAGGTAAAGCCAGAAAGATATGTGCGATTGGTGTTCGTGCAAGCAGGTATGTAACCATGCATGGTCTAGCTTTTAATGTTAATACTAATCTAGAGTATTTTAATTATATTAATCCCTGCGGCTTTACTGATAAAGGAGTTACTTCACTTCAAAAGGAGCTTGGAGAGAAACAGGACTTCAGTGAGGTGAAGGAAAAGTTAAGAAAGAACCTCGGGGAGGTCTTTAAAATTGAATTGATATAGGTTGTTATTTGAATGGGGAAAAACTGGGTTATTAAAGAAAGAGGTGATTCTGTTGTAATAAAGCAACTGATGAAAGCGCTGGATGTTACAGATCCTCTTGCCAATCTTATGGCCCAGCGTAATATTAGCACATTTGATGAGGCTAAAACTTTCTTTCGTCCCACCTTTGATCTGCTTCATGATCCATTTATGATGAAAGGTATGAATATAGCTGTAGACAGAATATCATCGGCTATAGATAAAAATGAAAAGATTTTGATCTATGGTGATTATGATGTGGATGGAACAACATCTGTTGCTCTTCTTTATTCCTTCCTGCAGAACTTTTATACTAATATTGATTATTATATACCTAACAGGAGTAAGGAGGGATATGGGGTTTCTAAAATGGGACTCGATTATGCCAGAGAAACAAATTGTAAGCTTGTTATAACAATAGATTGTGGGATAAAAGCCGTTGACAAGGTTAAGTATGCAAGGAGCTTAGGACTGGATGTTATTATTTGCGATCATCATCTGCCAGGACAGGAGATCCCTGAAGCTGTTGCAGTCCTGGACCCCAAACAACCAGGCTGTAGTTATCCGTATAAGGAACTTTCGGGTTGTGGTGTTGGTTTTAAATTTATTCATGCCTATTCAATTGTCAATAGTATTCCCTTCGAAGAGCTAATTCCCTACCTGGATCTTGTTGCAGTTAGTATCGCATCCGATATTGTTCCACTGACGGGAGAGAACAGGGTAATGGCTTATTACGGTCTTAAGCAGTTGAACGAGAATCCAAGGATTGGGATCAGAGAGATAATTAAGAGTTCAGAACTAAAAAGAGATATAACAATTGAGGATGTGGTGTTTAAAATAGGCCCAAGAATAAATGCAGCCGGAAGGATGGAATCGGGTAGCCGCGCTGTCGAACTTCTTGTATCAACCGATAAGAGTCTGGCTTCGGGAATCAGCAGTGAAATAGATTGCTTTAACACAAACAGAAGATCAGTCGACAGGAGCATTACCTCAGAGGCTTTAAGGATGATTTCTTCCGACCCCAGGATGGCGAACGCAAATTCGACAGTTCTTTATAATCCAACATGGCATAAAGGAGTTATCGGGATTGTGGCGTCAAGGCTGATAGAAACTCATTACCGGCCAACGGTTATTCTTACTGAATCAAATGGTTTTGCTACCGGATCGGCAAGGTCGGTTGCCGGATATGACCTTTACCAGGCAATAGAATCATGCAGCAACTTGCTTGAAAGTTTTGGAGGGCACATGTTTGCCGCCGGACTAACAATGAAAAAGGAAAATATTCCTGAATTTATAGAGAAATTTGAAGAATTTGTTTCATCTACAATTTCCGACGATCAGAGGGTACCCAGTATTGATATTGATATGGAACTGAGATTCTCTGATATTGACACTAAATTTTATAATATCCTGCAACAATTCCAACCATTTGGGCCTGATAACATGGCTCCCTTATTTGTTACCAGAAAAGTATATGATACCGGTTCCGGAAGGGTTGTTGGTTCCAGCGGAGAACATCTGAAGCTGGATTTATGCAGTGAGGATACCGGCACTAACAGTCTTTCTGCCATTGCATTCGGGCAGGGTAACAAGGGTGACTTTATCGCAAGCGGTAATCCAATAGATATAGCTTATACAATAGAGATGAACGAGTATAAGGGAAATAAAAACCTGCAGCTTAATATAAAAGATATAAAGATTTCTAAGCAGGAAACCTCATCCTGAACTGGATCCGGTATTCATTAAATGAAGCTTCCCCCTTATCACGTACATAATTGCTTATCCCGTATTTGAATCTTATAGATATAAGATTCTCTGGGTGGTAATCCAGAACAATATATCCTCTGGTTCCCTTTCCGATAAATGCCGGTATTGATGGATGATAAAGCAAGTCATCTTCCCATGCATAAATTCTTGTATTAAAGCTTTCAATATAGTAGGAATAGAATCTTGTAATAATTGATAAGGGGCAGTGAGTCAGATCAAGTCTTGCTCCCTGGTAGGCCATATATCCCTTCTTGCCTGTATATGGTTCTGAGCTTATCTCAAACCTGCCTGATAATTTTAATGCTTCAAGCGGCTTAAGATTAATATGAAGCCTGTTTGAATTAATTGATGCCTGCCTGCTTATTTCAATACCTCTGTCCACACTTGTGTCTTCAAGGTATTTTTTTTGCCTGTAGGAGTATTTAAGGCTTATATTATCGAATGGTTCCCATATTATCTCTGTCATATACCGTGTTGAAACAGGGAATTTGGCACTTTGGTAAGCGTACCATAGGTCTTTCTGATTTATTATCCCTGAATGCAGGCTAAGATTTGGTGCGAGATCTATTGTAATATTTACCAGAACACTTTTGTTAAAATTATTAACTGTCTCTTTGCCAAAGACATGACCATGATATGAGCTATAAGACAATGAGGTGAATGCATAAAGGATATTAAGTGTTATCCTGTCGTCAGGAATAAGTCTTAAACCTTGCACCAGGGCTATCTTACCCTTATCTGTAACGGCTGTTTCACCGTAGATATATAGTTTGTTTAGAGATGCAGCATGGTCTACCGACATTACCATATTACTTTTTCCTTTAAAATCCATATTTGATCCGCTTATATCGCAGGGAGTTATATTCTCAGAAAATATGGTACCGGTGATTGACAGGCCGATGTTAAAAAGATTGAAGTTCCGATTAAGGTTAAGTCCGGCGGAATATTCGCTTAATACATCTCTCTTTGAATTTCCCAATGCAGTATTGTGGATTCCCGAATCGTAGAGCGAACGAACCAGTCGACCCGAGTCTGGAAGAAGCTCCAGATTAGCATCTATCCTATTTGAGGAGAGGTAAAGATTGATATTTGTTTTACTGACGCTTGATGACATGGCTATTCCCCTGAAGAAATTATTCTCATCGCTTGATGAGTAAGGAGTTATACGACTTGATCCCCTAACCAGGTTAGGATTTACAGGAGACACCCCCGGAGAATAGCCATGCCATACTGTAAGTCCCTGTCCGAACCTTACCCTGTAGTCTCCAATAATAAATTGCGTCTTTGATGCAGACAAAGGAAATTGCAAATAGGCAGAGAAAAATTCGGGTTTATAGTTATCGGTTAGAATTTTTTCCCCATGGTCCTTATCAATGGTGCAGCCCAGTAAAACATCTCCTGAGTAATGTACCAGTCGTGTTGAAACCTTAAGTGCAGATCCCGGGTATTTCACAGTGTCTTTGTCGCTGTATATTAATCCACCGGTAATTTTTGTATAGCTGCTTCTATTACCCTTATAATTAATCTCATTAATAATAATGTAGTTTGAGCATAGTTTTGCCAGTTCAGAATTAAACCCACTAATATAAGCAAGCTCAAATTTTGATTTAAAAGGACCGTTTGATCTGATGTGGTTTATTATGCCCTTAACCTGGAACGGACTAAGGAAGAACAGTCGGCCAATTTCTTTTTCCGAGGCCTTGTTTATATCGACAGGGTTAAGAATAAGTGATGCTATTTCTTCCGAAAAGTCTGCAGCCTCAAATTCTTCAAAACCGATTTCAACAAGGTATTCAAGATACTCCTCAAGACTCTTGTTTGCTGTTTCCTGCTGGGCAAATAAAAGGGAGTTCATTGCGACCAGCATAAGGGTCACCATGAAATCCAGGATCTTCATTTCTTATCTGATAAATATTACTAAAGAAAGAGAAGGTGTTAATCCGAGATTCTCATGAGTGATAAAGCCAATATTTCCCTGGAAGATATTTCCCGAATATCCAAAACCAAAACTTATACCTGAAGGATTGGTCATAAGACCTCCTCTCAGGTAGAAGTTTTCATATGCCTTCATTTCCGCACCAAATCTTATATTCGAATGACCTGTATTTGAAGATTCCAGATCGATGGTGGTGAAGAAGGTATCAGAAAACAGATATCCCATGCCAAGGGTGATCACTGTAGGCATATCAAGTTCTCTTATCTTATTTGGTAGAGGGTTGAAAGTATGCAGCCCGATCGTTAGTCCCTTAACGGGTTTGATAAGAGCTCCAATTTCACATGTTAACTCATTTGTATTTTCATAATCCAGGGTGCGCCTGGTTGAGAACAGATCGGCCTGAACGCCAACCGATAGAATCTTTCCGATTTTCATTCCATATGCAAGCCCTGCAGAGTGCCTGCTATAATCAGTATATCCGTAATAGGAATATACTGCTCCCAGGGATCCATGTCCTGAAGGCAGGATAAACCCAAAAGTTTTATTACTCAGTTCGGATAATCCGAACCTGTTATCCTGGTTTACACCCAACGAAAGTTTTTGCATGTAAGCCAGCGAAGCCTGATTATGAAATGAAGTCCAGAAACCTGTTGTTGCAGATGTAGCATAAGCCAGCCCGACCTCTCTGGCGCCTGCGCTCAATCTGTAAGGGTTCTGAGAGTTAACAGCAATACTCATCAGAGCCATGATAGTTGATATCATAAGTTTTAGCAGCGAGTTTTGATTATGCATTATAACATTTTAAATCCAAACTCAAGTTACGAAAAAGAGAGAACTTAATGATTATAAGATTGGAAGATTATCAGATTTAAGAAATAATCTTAGTTAGTTTTATGCTTATATTTTACTGATTTAAGCTCCAGGTTGGCTTCAACTATTTTATTTTTAAGACTTGATTTATGATGAGCCACTGCTTTTGAAACATCATCATCTGATCCGGCAATTATCTGGGCAGCCAGTATACCGGCATTCTGTGCTCCGTTAATACCAACTGTTGCAACAGGAATTCCCGGAGGCATTTGTACTATGGCAAGAAGAGCATCAAGACCCTCAAGAGAGGCCTTTATTGGCACCCCAATTACAGGGAGTGAAGTCATGGAGGCAATTACACCTGGCAGATGAGCAGCCATACCTGCAGCAGCAATAATTACTTCAATACCCCTGCCTGAGGCTTCTTTGGCAAACTTTTCAACTTCTTCAGGAGTTCTATGAGCTGAAAGTGCATTTATTTCAAACGGAATTCCAAAATCATCCAGTATGGCTGCAGCTTTCTCCATTACGGGGAGATCGGATGTACTGCCCATTATAATACTTACTCTGGGTTTCATTATCAACTGTTTTTAAAATAGAAAGCTTAGGCAACAAAAATACGGTATATATTTTATATTTTCGCATAAATTATTTGTTGAGCAAATCTAGCGGGATGAATTTAGTCAAAGTACTCGATAAGACCTTTAAACCTTTTATTAGCAGTAAACAGATATCGGAGAGAATAAAAGAAATAAGCAGGCAGATTAATAGTGACCTGAAGGGTGATGATCTTTTATTTATTGGTATTTTGAATGGATCATTTATGTTCGTATCAGATCTTTTCAGGCTTATTGAAATGGATGCGCAAATATCATTTCTTAAGTTATCTTCATATGATGGTATGGAATCTTCGGGTAATATAAGGCGACTGATTGGCTTAAATGAGGATCTTACAGGTAAGACAGTTGTTGTTATTGAAGATATCATTGACACAGGCAGAACATTACAGGGGATAGTTTCAGATCTTAATAAAAGGGGTGCAAAATCGATTAAAGTAGTTACATTATTATTAAAGCCTGATGCATATGATGGAGACTACAATATTGATTATATTGGCTTTAAGATACCGAATGACTTTGTTGTAGGCTACGGACTCGATTATGATGGCTTTGGTCGCAACCTTGATTCTGTTTACACTCTGGCGGAATAATTATATAATATTGTCGAACAGAAGAATTTTCAAACATGGTAAACTTTCTAATTTTCGGTCCTCCCGGATCGGGTAAAGGCACGCAATCTGAAAAGCTCTCAGAGAAGTATAACCTGATCCATCTTTCAACGGGTGATATGCTGAGGGAGGAAATATCTTCAGGAAGCGAACTTGGCAAACGGGTAGAGTCAATAATGAAGGCAGGGGAGCTTGTTCCGGATGAGATTGTTATTGCCTTGATAGCAAGCAGGATTGATAATAACCCCGGAGCCACAGGTTTTTTGTTTGATGGTTTTCCAAGAACATGCGACCAGGCTTATGCCCTGGATAGTATGCTGGCTGAGAAGGGTACAGAAATAGCCACCATGCTGGTTCTTGAAGTTGAACATGACGAACTGGTTAAAAGACTGCTTGCCAGAGCTGAATTATCAGGCAGATCAGATGATGGAGATATTTCGGTTATTGAAAACAGGATTGAAGTATATAAGGAAAAAACAGAACCGGTAGCCAGGTATTACGGCGATAAATCCAGGCTTAATGCGGTTTACGGTATGGGTAATATTGAAGATATTTTTACTCGTTTATCGGAAGTAGTGAATAATTATATCTAATTTATTATGCCAGGGTCAAACTTTGTAGACTATGTAAAAATATTTTGCAGATCGGGAAAAGGAGGATCGGGATCTTCACATTTGCGAAGAGAAAAGTATATTCCAAAGGGAGGACCGGATGGTGGCGACGGTGGCAGAGGTGGTCATATTATTCTGAGGGGCAATAAGCAGATGTGGACCCTTCTTCATCTGAAATTTAAGAAGCATATTTTTGCAGGTCACGGAGGTTCAGGATCTGGAGCGATGAAGACGGGTGCTGATGGAGAAGATATATATATTGAAGTTCCGCTTGGAACCGTTGCAAAGGATGCAGAATCTGGAGAAATGCTTTTTGAAATTACAGAAGATGGCCAGGAGAAAAGGCTGGTTGAGGGAGGAAGGGGCGGATTGGGAAATGTTCATTTTAAATCATCTACCAATCAGACTCCCAGGTATTCGCAACCGGGAGAAGACTTTATTGAAGGCTGGTATATTCTTGAATTAAAGGTCCTGGCCGATGTCGGACTGGTAGGCTTTCCAAATGCAGGGAAATCAACTCTTCTGAGCGTTATCTCGGCGGCAAAACCCAAGATAGCCAATTATCCCTTTACTACCCTGACCCCCAACCTTGGAATAGTGGCATATCATGATAAGCGATCATTTATTCTGGCCGATATACCTGGAATAATAGAAGGCGCACATAAAGGAAAGGGTCTGGGTCACAGATTCCTCAGACATATAGAAAGAAATTCGATATTGCTATTTATGGTCCCCGCAGATAGTCAGGATATAATAAAAGAATATGATATCCTGATAAATGAACTCAGACAGTATAATCCCGAACTTCTTGATAAGAAGAGAATCCTGGCAATAACCAAAGCAGATCTGCTTGACGAAGAATTGATGGATGAGGTCAGGAATGAAATTAATGTTACGCCATATGTTTTTATCTCATCTGTCTCTACCTTCGGTCTTAACAGATTGAAAGATATGATCTGGAGTGCCATGAATGAGTAAAATATATCCCTATGCTCGATCGTGTTGATACTACTGTATTTTTATTTCTTAATTCCTTACATTCTGCTTTCCTTGATGAAGTAATGTGGCTGGTAAGTGGCAGGCTAACATGGATTCCGCTTTATCTGGCGATGATAGTAATTATTATTTATAAGCAGAAAAACCGATCTGTTTTTATAATACCCTTATTACTATTAGCAGTGGTAATTACCGACCAGATATCGGTGCATTGTTTTAAGGAAGTTTTTGAGCGCTTGCGACCCTGCCATGATCCTTCACTGGAAGGTCTTGTGCATATTGTAAAGGGTAGGTGTGGTGGAAAATATGGATTTGTTTCCTCGCATGCTGCCAATACATTTGGTTTAGCCTTCCTCTCATTGTTAATTCTGAAACTCAGATGGTATTCAATTATGGTAATTGCCTGGGCAGTAATAGTAT
This sequence comes from uncultured Rikenellaceae bacterium, assembly GCA_964634565.1. GTDB lineage: Bacteria > Bacteroidota > Bacteroidia > Bacteroidales > VadinHA17 > JAUVKT01. Next base: position 12,457 of record CAZWLP010000009.1, read on the forward strand.
CGTATAGCCGAATCTACCTTGGAGTACATTATCCTGGTGATATTCTGGGAGGAGCCTTGCTCGGGATGCTGACAGGATATGCTCTTTATTATCTCTATTTATTTTTAGAGAGAAGGTATTTTGCAGGTAATAACTATTATAAACATGGGTAGTAATATGCTGGTAGTAGATGCCATATCAAAAGATCCATTTTTTAACCTGGCATGCGAGGAATATCTGTTTCGGAATTTTGAAGAGGAGATACTCTTTATTTATATAAATTCTCCTTCAGTTATTATAGGGAAACATCAGAATGCTTACGAGGAAGTTAACCTGAGGTATATTAAGGATAACGATCTGCCCGTAGTAAGACGAATATCCGGTGGAGGAAGTGTATATCACGACGAGGGTAATATAAATTTTACATTTATAAGAAACAGGGAAGAGGGGAAGCAGGTAAGTTTTATTGAGCATACCCGGCCAGTAATAAGTTTTTTCGAACAACAGGGTTTATCACCATATGTGGGAGGGAAAAATGAGATTCGGGAGGATGGACTGAAATTTTCGGGCAATGCCGAGCATGTTTTCAAAAACAGGGTACTGCATCACGGAACAATATTATTTTCTTCCGAGTTGAGCAGCCTCAGGGCTGCATTAAAAACCGGACCGGGTAAATATATTAGCAGATCAGTTCAGTCAAATAGAACAAGAGTAGGGAACCTTTCTCAAAAGCTAAAGGACTTTGAAAATGCTGAAGAATTAAAAACCTCTCTCGAAAAATATATTGTTAGCGGTACTGCTGATGCAAAGAGATATATATTATCGTCGGTTGATAATAGATTAATTCAGGAACTGATTGATACCAGGTATTCGACTGAGGAATGGAATTTTGGATATGGTCCGGAGTATAAATTCAGGAACAATTTTCAACACGATGATACTGTTATCTCAATTAGAATTGAGGTAAGGGGTGGAATAATTACTGAATGTAGTATTGAAGGAAGAACCGACTGGGAAAGAACAGCAGGAAAATTAGTAGGCAAGAAGCATTTGCTATCGGAGATTTCTGAGATTATCCTGGTTAACCATCCGGATATATCCGAAGATATTATATATAGCTTTTTTTATTAATGATGAAATCAGTTTCTACTCGCAGGATACTTAAGAGAATGGCTTACCTGGCCGACCAGGAAGGTATTATAAGAAGATATCTGAGAGAACATGGAGGATGGGACGAACACCTCTTAAAATGCAGGGAATTTATTATAGACAGAGTCAGAATGAGATCTGTAACTGATGTAACAATACTGGGTAGCGGATGGCTTCTTGATGTTCCGCTGGAAGAACTTTCAGAGTTATGCAACAGTATTACACTTATCGATATTAATCATCCCCGTCAGATAAGAAGAAAGGTAAAACAATATAGAAATGTAAGACTTCAGGAGGATGATATTACCGGAGGATTAATAAAGCATATATGGCAATTATCGAGGAAGAAAATCGATTCCCTCGACTCTGTTGTTATACCTGATTACAAGTTTGATTATAATCCAGGGCTGCTTATTTCACTGAATATACTTACTCAGACAGATACCCTCATAAATGATTTTCTTATAAACAGGATGTCGATTGATATAGAAGAACAAAGAAGGTTCCGAAGAAGAATACAGGAATCTCACCTTGCCTTGCTTAAGCCCTATCCGCATCTTCTGATATCAGATTTTGAGGAAGATATAATTGATATTGATAGCGGCTTGGTAGTTAAGACAAACCCTCTTATTTTTTGTGAGATGCCTGAAGATAACAATAAGGAGGAATGGTTGTGGGTATTTGATAGCTCCGGAGAATATTACCGTCGCAGGCGCGTGTCTTTTAAAGTTATGGCAATTGATAATTCTTAGAAATGAAGAAAACAGATTTATTAAGATATTACCAGACAAGAATAGAAGAATATAATAAATTGTTTGCTGCCGATAAAAGGCTTATTTCCTGGCTTTCATTATTCAGACTCCTGGTTTTTGCCGGGGGTACAGCCTTAACGGTATTATTTTTTAAGTTAAGTGTTCTGGCCGGAGCAGTATCTCTTATTTCTTCAATAGCACTTTTCGCTATACTCCTGAAATTATATGCAGACAGGCAATGGATGAAAAACTATCACTCCAATATGCTTGAAGTAAATACCGCTGAGGTAAAAAGTATAAATGAGGATTATTCTGATTTTGCCGGAGGCTTGCAATATTCAGATTCATCCCATGATTTCTCACATGATATTGATATGTTCGGTTCAGGCTCAGTCTTTCAATCAGTTAACCGCTGTTGTACTGAGAGGGGAGAGCTAATGCTGGCAAACTGGTTTCTAAACCCTTATAAACTTAGCTCTGATTATTATGAACGCAGCGAAGCAATAAGGGAGTTATCTGAGAAAACAGACTGGCGACAAAAGTTTTCTTCACTTGGAATGATGAATCTTATAACTGCTAAAGAGACTGATGATTTTTTGGATTGGATAAAGGAGGAGCCACGCTTTAGTGTAAATGTTTTCTATAAAACCGCCCTGGTGTTTTTTCCTGTTCTAACAATATTGCTATTTGTTCTCTGGGCAGTATCGCTATTAAGTATTACCTGGTTTATTGTGTTGTTTCTTATTAACCTTTTTCTGATTGTCTTAAACCTGGGTCATATAAATAAAATACATTCAAAGCTTACAAAGAAAAGTGAATACCTGTCTGTTGTCGGTAATTTAACAGAACATATTATTAGTGAAAATTTCGGGTCAGATTACCTGAAAGAACAGCAGATCAGACTTGGAGCCGGAAAAGGTACTGCCGTTGATATTATTAAGAAACTTTCACGTATTCTTAATTCCTTCGATTCAAGGCTTAATATGATAATGGGAGTATTATTAAATGGTGTTTTATTATGGGATTATCAGTGTGTTATCAGAATTGAACGATGGAAGATAAATATGTCGCAGATGGTCCCCGGGTGGTTTGAAGCAATATCCAGGGTGGATGCCTTAAACAGTCTGGGCTATTATGCAAATAATAACCCGGGCTTTGTTTATGCTGAATTATCTGAGGGGCCAATCTTCCTTAAGGCAGAAAAATTGGGACATCATCTTATTCCATCGGCTAAGAGGGTTACAAACAATTATTCTATTTCCGGGAAGGGAGCAATAAATATAATTACAGGAGCCAATATGGCCGGTAAAAGCACTTTTCTGAGGACCCTGGCAGTTAATATGGTTTTTGCGATGCTGGGTGCTCCGGTTTGTGCAGCAAAGTTTGTTTTTACGCCGACAGATATTTTTACAAGTATGAGAACAAGCGATTCACTTACCGAAGAGGAATCTTATTTCTTTGCCGAGCTAAAAAGACTGAGAAGGCTTATAGAAAGATTGAATAGCGACTCCATGCCTTTCTTTATTCTTGATGAGATACTTAAAGGAACAAATTCGAAAGACAAAAGTGAGGGATCCAGGGCATTTCTTGAAAAAGTAATCTCAATGGGAGGAACCGGACTTATTGCAACCCACGATATTTCGCTTGGCTTATTAGAAGAAGATTTTCCTGAAAAGGTTTCAAATAATTGCTTCGAAATAGAGATTTATAAGGGAAGGGTTAAATTTGATTTTATTCTGAGAAAGGGGATTACTTCAAAAATGAATGCCGCACTGCTGATGAAACAACAGGGTATTATTTAAAAAATGACCTGATCGAACTACAGTGCAAGGAATATTTAGAGTTATCGCTTATATAACTTCAGGCGCTCTGACTTACTGCCAACTACAGGTACTTATTTAAAACCTTTTTGCAATTGTTGAAAAATCGCTGTAAAACCAGCCTCTCTTTTCATTATATTTGCGCAAAATCCGATTATATGAATGGTACATATTCAGAAGAGAACATTAAGACTCTTGAATGGAGGGAGCATATCAGGCTTAGACCGGGTATGTATATCGGTAAGCTGGGAGATGGTTCCTCGCAGGACGATGGTATTTATGTGCTCATCAAAGAAGTTATGGATAATTCCATTGATGAGTTTATGATGGGTAACGGGAAGAAAATTGATATAACAATTTCAGAACGGGAAGTTATTGTCAGGGATTTTGGAAGGGGAATCCCTCTGGGCAAGGTTATGGATGTGGCGTCCAAAATGAATACAGGTGCTAAATATGACTCCAAGGCCTTTAAAAAATCTGTCGGACTCAACGGTGTGGGTATAAAAGCTGTAAACGCTTTGTCCAAGTCCTTTATAATTAAGTCAATCAGAGACGGCAAGCTAAAGGAAGTATCTTTTGAAAAGGGCCTGCTGGTAAAAGACTCTGAACTAACCAGCACCGACGAACCGGATGGAGTAATAATTAGTTTCCTCCCCGACAATGAAATGTTTGGTAATTTCCACTATATAACAGAGTATGTGGAGACTATGATGATGAACTATGTTTATCTGAATAGCGGACTGGTAATAAATTTTAATGGCGAGAAGTTTCTTTCGAAAAATGGCCTGCTCGACCTGCTTACAGATAATATGAATAAGGAAGGTCATTATCCGATAGTTCATTTGAAGGGTGAAGATATTGAGATTGCCTTTACTCATGGTACCGGGTACGGAGAGGATTACTATAGTTTTGTAAACGGTCAGAACACAACCCAGGGAGGGACTCACCTCTCAGCATACAGGGAGGCATTTGTTAGAACAATAAGAGATTTTTTTAAGAAGGATTTTGATCCTTCTGATGTAAGAACATCAATAATATCGGCATTAAGCGTTAAAATAGAAGAGCCGGTTTTTGAGTCACAGACAAAAACAAAGCTGGGATCAAAGGATATGTCTCCAGGGGGGGCATCTGTCAGGAACTATATTAGCGAATTTGTTAAGAAGAGCGTGGATGATTTTTTGCATAAAAATCCGCAGGTGGCTCAGGCAATATTAAAGAAGATACTTGAGTCGGAAAAGGAGAGGAAAGCTATTTCCAGTATTAAGAAGCTGGCGAGGGAAAGATCAAAAAAGTCAAATCTGCATAATAAGAAATTACGCGATTGCAGAATACACTATGATAGTAACCACGACAGGAGGTTAAACTCAACAATTTTTATTACAGAGGGAGATTCTGCAAGTGGCTCAATCACAAAGTCAAGAGATGTCGAGACACAGGCTGTTTTCAGCCTCAGGGGTAAGCCTCTGAATTCGTACGGACTTACAAAAAAGATTGTATACGAAAATGAGGAATTTAACCTGCTTCAGGCTGCTCTGAATATTGAAGACGGACTGGAACATCTGAGATATAATAATGTAGTTATTGCAACTGATGCCGATGTCGACGGGATGCATATCAGGTTGCTGCTACTTACATTCTTTTTACAGTTCTTCCCCGACCTGGTCAGGAAGGGACATGTATATATTCTTCAGACTCCTCTGTTCAGGGTAAGGAATAAGAAGGATACAAAATATTGTTATTCAGATAAGGAAAAGGAAAAAGCCATTAAAGCACTGGGTGCAAATCCGGAGATTACCAGGTTTAAAGGTCTCGGCGAGATTTCCCCTGATGAATTTAAAAACTTTATCGGTAATAATATCAGGCTTGAGCCCGTCAGAATGAAAAGAGATGATACTATACGTGAATTTCTTGAGTTCTATATGGGAAAAAACACACCTGCCCGTCAGGATTTTATAATTGAGAACCTGAGGATAGAGGAGGATCTGATTGATACGGTGGCCTGATTTGAAAATTGAAATTACTAATTGAGAATGAGCGATCATAAAGAGGAGAAGAGAGAGAACGGAAACGGAGAGGATAAAAAATTACCTATTCAGCTACAGAATGTAACAGCTCTGTCTGGTATGTATCAGGATTGGTTTCTTGATTATGCTTCCTATGTAATTCTGGAAAGGGCCGTTCCACATGTTTATGACGGATTGAAACCTGTTCAAAGAAGGATTCTTCATTCGATGAAAAGAATGGACGATGGCAGGTTTAATAAGGTTGCCAATATAATTGGTCATACAATGCAGTTTCACCCGCATGGAGATGCCTCTATCGGTGATGCTCTTGTGCAACTGGGACAGAAGGATCTGCTGGTTGAAACCCAGGGAAACTGGGGCAACTTGCTTACAGGAGATGGTTCTGCTGCCCCAAGATATATTGAAGCACGACTTTCAAAGTTTGCACTGGATGTTGTTTTTAACCCTAAAACCACCGAGTGGAAACAATCCTATGATGGAAGAAATAAAGAACCCGTAACACTACCGGTAAAATTCCCCCTTCTTCTAGCACAGGGAGTTGAAGGTATAGCTGTTGGACTGGCATCAAAGATATTACCTCATAATTTTATTGAATTAATAGATGCTTCAATACTCTATCTTGAGGGAAAGGAATTTGAATTGTTCCCCGATTTCCCCACTGGTGGAATGATTGATGTTTCGAAGTATTCGGATGGCTTAAGAGGAGGTAATGTAAAGGTCAGAGCCAGGATAGAAAGAGTTGATAAAAAAACACTGGCTGTCAGGGAAATACCTTTTGGCAAGACTACAACATCTCTTATAGAATCTATAATAAAGGCCAATGAAAGGGGTAAAATAAAAATTAAAAGGATAGACGACAATACGGCAGGAGAGGTTGAAATCTTAATACACCTTTCGTCGGGAGTATCACCAGATAAAACTATAGATGCTCTTTATGCATTTACAGATTGTGAGGTTTCTATCTCTCCAAATGCATGTATTATTTCTGAGAACAGGCCTGAGTTTCTGGGTGTAAAAGAGATGCTTTGCCGGACAGCCGATAAAACAGTCGAGCTGCTCAGGATGGAACTGGAAATAAGAAAGTCAGAGCTGGATGAGGAATGGCACATGTCATCACTCGAAAAAATATTTATCGAGGAAAGAATCTACAGGGATATTGAAGAGTGCGAAACATGGGAGGCTGTTATTGAGGCTATTGATCAGGGGCTAAATCCGTTTAAGAAACTATTAAGGCGGGAAATTACCCGTGAGGATATCACTAAGCTTACAGAGATTAAGATTAAGCGGATATCAAAATACGATGTAAAGAAAGCCGATGAGCATATAAAGGGGATTGAAGGAGAGCTTGACGAAGTGAAGAATCACTTAAGTAATATTGTGCCCTTCAGTATTAATTATTACAGGCAGATTAAGAAAAAATATGCAAAGGGTCATGAGCGAAAAACAGAGATAAGAAGTTTCGATAATATTGAAGCTACAAAGGTTGTAGCAATCAATGCCAAATTATATGTTAACAGGCAGGAAGGTTTCCTTGGGACCTCACTTAAGAAGGATGAGTTTGTTTGCGAATGTTCTGATATAGACGATATTATTGTTATTCTCAGAGATGGTACTTACAGGATAACCAAGGTAGCCGATAAGCTATTTGTCGGGAAAGATATTATTTACGTAAATGTATTCCTGAAGAATGATAATCGTACAATCTATAACCTTGCCTACAGAGATGGACGGATGGGCAATGTGATGGTAAAAAGGTGTGCTATCACCGGTATTACACGTGATAAGGATTATACTTTAACCAGGGGGACTGATAATTCAAGGATACTCTATTTTAGTGCAAATCAGAATGGCGAGGCAGAGACAATAAAGATTTATCTTAAACCAAAGGCGCGGCTTAAGAAGCTTGTTTTTGAATTCGACTTCGGAGAACTTGCTATTAAGGGAAAAACTTCTGTTGGGAATATTTTAACAAGACATTCTGTACATAAGATAAGTCTTAAAGAGAAGGGTGTATCAACACTTGGAGGACGTAAGATCTGGTTTGACGATACTGTTAACAGACTAAACGCAGATAGCCGTGGTGTTTATCTTGGAGAGTTCAGTGCCGACGATAAGATACTGGTAATTACAAAGAATGGTTGGTTCAGGATTACAAACTTTGATCTTTCCAATCATTTTGAGGATAATATCCTGCTTATTGAGAAATTACGGGACGACCTCGTATATTCTGCAATATACTGGGATGCAGAACAGGAATTCTATTATGTTAAAAGATTTACACTTGAGCCAAGTGATAAGCTCCAGTGTTTTATTAACGAGCATCCGGACTCAAAGCTGATTAGCCTGACAGAGGTCGAGTATCCACGATTCGAGATTATGTTTGGAGGTAAACATAAGGAGAGAGAAAATGAGATTATTGAGGTGGCTGAGTTTATAGGGATAAAAAGCTATAAAGCCAAGGGCAAACGTCTAACCAATTATAGCGTAAACGACATTAAAGAAATTGAACCGGTTATCAGGAAGGAATCTGAAAAAGCAGATGAAGTAATTACTGAAGAGGAGATACCTGACACATATAAGTCTAAAAACGACTCTTCTACCGAAGATGACCCTGCTCAAATGTCACTATTTACTGAATAATTAATAATCCCTGCTAATGGTAGTATATCTACTTGGATTTATGGGATCCGGGAAAAGTACAATGGGTAAGAAATTATCAAATCGTATTGGTATGACCTATATTGATCTTGATAGTGTTATAGAGGATTTTGAAGGCAGGTCGATAGCTAGAATATTTGCAGATAAGGGAGAGGCCTATTTCAGGAAGATCGAATCGGAAGTTTTAAGATCTCAGTCAGAAACCCCAGACTCGGTAATCTCCTGTGGTGGAGGTACACCGTGTTTTAATAACAATATGGAGTATATGAATGCCAGCGGTGAGACTGTCTATCTTCAGATGACAGCCGGAGCGCTTATAAGCAGATTAAAGAACTCACGCGAAAACAGACCATTGATTGCAGATATGGATGATAGAGATCTGAATATATACATAACAAAAACTCTTGGGGAAAGGGATCGATGGTACAGAATGGCAAAACATACTGTGGATGGTCTGAATCCGGATATTACTCAACTGGCTCAGCTTCTTCAGGCTCCGGATCCTTGTAGTCGCTGATAGGATCAATCTGTAAGTATCTGGATAACCATCTGGTTCCCAGAATAAAAGGTATAGTATCCAATAATGCACTTACCATTTTAAACACATAATTGGATAAGATCAGTATTATGATCGCATGAATAGCTGTTTCACCTGGTTTGATAGATATTGCTTCGTGTGCAAAAAACCATGAAATTATAATTACTGCAACCGAGTCAACCATCTGGCTGGTTAATGTACTTCCATTATTCCTCAGCCACAAGGCTTTTCCCTTTGTAAGTTTTTTTAACAGATGGAATATATGAACATCTACAAATTGTGCTGTAAGATAGGCAATCATAGAACCGATGGTAGCACCGAATGTTAGCTTTCTGATCATAAAAAATGTTCTTTGAGGATCATCAAGGTGCGGAAGTCCGTCAGGTGCAAGTTCAGGCTGAGGAGGCAGCACTCCGCCAAGCCATATTATCAGAAGAACCCATATATTTAATAATAGTCCTGTCCATACTACCATTGTAGCTCTCTTTTTACCAAATAGCTCACTTATAAAATCGGTACACAGGAAAGTAATAGGATAGGGCAGTACTCCAACAAAAACAACAAAGGGTATAGTCGATCCAAATAATTGGAATGAAAGGTCTATCTGCCTTGAAATGCCCAGTATATTTAGGATTGCAAGGGTTCCTAAAAAGAATCCTGAGAATACAATAAAAACAATTTCTCTCCTTCTTTTTATTATCGGATCCGTAGTATCTGAGGCCCCAAACATAATTTAAAGTTATTCAAATAAAACTAAAATCAAAATTATTGAATTTACCATGTTATGAATTAATATTTGCGAAATAGCATTTAGGTGGTTTAGAGCCATTTCATATTAAAAAATTATTGTTAAATTCGATTAATTAAAACTAGCCGGGATGGGAAATGATATAGCCAAGCTCTTTGGTATTGAAAAAGAAGAGAAGGGGTTAATAAGTATTTTATTAATCCAGTCAGTCTTTCTGGGAACTTTTTACGGAGTTTTTAATATTACTGCTCACTCTCTTTTTCTTGCAAAATTTGATGAGATCCTTATGGCGCGTGCCTATATCCTGTCTGGACTTGTAGGTATTGGACTTACTTATATTTATACCCTCTTGCAGTCGCGCTTAAAGTTTAATATATTTTCTAATTTCAATATACTTTTTGTGCTACTGGTAACAGTATCATTATGGTTCCTTATAACTGTTGCAAGCAGCGACTGGGTAATATTTGCCATATTTATTATGATGGGGCCGCTTAACCTGCTGGCTCTTCTAAGTTTCTACGGTACTACAGGCAGGCTGTTTACACTCAGACAGGGAAGACGATTATTTGGTTTTGTTGATACCGGTATAGTTGTAGGGGTTATAATTAGCTCCTTCTCAATTCCCGCACTTCTGTCACTAAATGTTACTACCTCCAATATACTTCTGCTTAGTGTTATAAGTATTTTTGCTGCTCTGCTGGTGCAAATTACTATAGGTAAAAGATATTCGCAGGTAAGAGTTCAGGCTGAAGCAAAAAAAGGATCCAGGGCTTCTTTGAAACTATTCCGGGAAGACAAATATGTTATGTCGATGGGTATGTTTATTGCCCTTTCCGTTGTTGTGGCATTTTTTATCCAGTATTCCTTTATGGCAGTAACAAGGGCCCGATATCCACTCGAGAACGATCTGGCTTCCTTTCTGGGCCTCTTCGAAGGTAGTATGATGGTGTTTACGCTGCTTATTAAAACCTTTATTTTCTCTTATCTGATAAAGAACTATGGCCTAAAGCTTACACTTGCTGTAGGACCAGTACTAGTGGGAGTCTTTGTAGTAATAGCAGTGATAATTGGATCTACTATGGGTTACCTGCCTGAGACCGCAGGATTTATGATCTTCTTTCTGATTCTTGCCCTGGCCCGTCTGTTTTCGAAGGCAATGAAGGATTCTCTCGAGACGCCGGCATTTAAGGTTCTTTATCAGACTCTGGGAGAGAAGGTCAGGTATAATGTTCAGTCTGCCATTGATGGAACAGTTAATGAGATTGCTGCTCTGACTTCCGGTTTATTACTTACGGGATTGGGAGCCCTTGCATTTATTAAACTTATTCATTTCTCATGGGTTCTTGCAGCTGTAGTTGTTTTATGGATATTAAGTGCATTGAGACTTTACACCGAATATCGTAAGTCGGTCAGAAAATCAATAGATGCTGATGATTCAACAGTAAAACCTGATTTATCTGTCGGTTATACAGATACAGTTTCTGGTGTAGCGATTGATATTTCAAATAATTATTACAAGTACATCTGTGCTGATGATATATTAAGCAGCTTTAAGAATAACAAGCTTATTCTGGATACTGTCTTGAATTATGCAGAATTAAATCCAAATACAGACCTTTTACGTTTGTTTGAGGAATTAACGAAATTAGATTTGGGCAGTGATAATAATGAGAGGGTAAGGCTTGTTTTTAATAAGTTGAATGAAAAATACCGGACTATGGTTCCGGAGATCAGGAATTCCGGAATGGACTTAGAGAGAATCAAAGACAGGAAGGAATATATTAATTCAATATTTGCATCCGGTGAAGAACTGGTACTGACAGATCTCCTTAAGCTTATAAGAGATAAGGATTTTGATGTCAGGAGGGAAGCAATATTTATTGTAGGCAGAAATAAAGTAAAAGAGTTATTGCCCGATGTTTGCGATAGTTTAAATATTCCCCAGCTATCAAAAGATGCTTATTTTACCCTAAGATCATTTGGACAGGAAGCATTTGAAGCCCTTAGTACACATTATTTCAGATCTGCCGGGAATATATATGTCAGAATACTAATAATAAGATTATTTGGTGAAGCTGAAAATCCGGAATCGTGCAAGTTTCTTCTGCCCAGATTATGGTCTGTACATAGAGATCTCAGAAAGGAAGCACTTAAAGGTTTGAAAAGGTGTGATTTTCAGCCAGATCAGGAACAAAAGGATAAATTAATACAGGAAATTCAGGAAGTTGTAGGTTTCCTTACATGGAACATTGCTGCCACGGTAGCTATAAGAAAGGCAGACGATAAAACCCTGCTCGAAAGCCTGAATAATGAAACAGCCTGGTGGAGCGATTTTCTTTTTGGACTTCTTTCTATTATTTATGATAAAAAATCTTTTGATAAGATAAGGTCTAATCTCGAAAGTGGAACAGTAGAAAGTGTTAACCTTGCTCTTGAAATGATTGACATTGTTGTTGATGATGCTGTTAAACCCAGGCTGACCTCATTACTTGATGTAGTTAGCGAGGAAGATAAACTAAAAAGCCTTTTTCAGTTTTATCCCGGTGAGATACCTGATTACCAGGAGCTGGTGGTTGATTTGATTAATACCGATTATAACAGGATTGGTGTCTGGACAAAATCATGTGCACTTAAAAGCCTCTACAATATAAGTGATATTGAAGATCCTGATTTTGTTGTTGCCCTGCTGTTTAGTCCTAATAAGATATTAAGGGAGGAGGCACTGAGATATCTTCAGGCAAAATTTGATGATGTATACTCTTACTGTGCCTACAGGGTCCCCGATAAATACAGGGATCATCTCTCTGCAATGATTGATGGCGAGATAAGTGCTGAAGGAGAGATATTTACCAAGATTAATTTTCTTACCAATCAGTTTGAAAATATATCGATGGAACTGGCCATCGATTTGTCGATGAATATGAAGTTGCTGCAAGGGGATAAAGACAATATTAAGCCCGGAGAGAACTATATTATCTGGTACCCTGGAGAAAATGAAGCTGCACCTGCTATAAACTGGAAAGAGACAAACCATATGATTACAGAAGATAAGTCAGATCACTTAAGATCTGAAGGAGCTTATTTTCTGAATATTAAATTTATTGCCGATGCAATTTTTGATCGACCAGATGAGGCTGCCGGTATAATTAGTTATTTAGAGAAAAATATAAAATAAAATGCAGGATAAGCAAAAAACTATATTCAGCCAGTTAATACTAAATGTTATTATACCGACATTATTTGCATTGATGGTAATGGCTTTTATTAATTTCACCAATACAAAGGCACTTATACAGAAAACAAATGATGAAAAGAATAGAATAATATCAAATGAAATTACGGAGGTACTCGAGCTCCAGGAGCTTGCTGTATCAATTATCGAGAAGAGCATGTACGACAGGATGAAGGGTATTTCTGACAGACTGGTAAATAATTATTTTCGGGATACAAGGAATATAGAGAATGTAGATCTGAAAAAAATCAGCAGAGAGGTAAGGCTGGATTCGGAGATTGAAGATATTTATATTATCGATACGCTTGGTTTAATTGTTAATACAACATACAAACCCGATCTGGGTTTTAACCTTTTTAGTATAGGCGAAGAGCATGAAAATCATCTTAGGCATGTTTTCGATACAGGTGAGTTTGTAAATACCAGGTTTGCTATTGAAGCTTCTACAAAAAAGCCAAGAAAATATACCTATCAGGCTACTAACGACAGAAATTATATCGTAGAGATTGGAGCTTATTCTGATGATGCCAACGAGGTTCTGGATAATATTGAAAGGATCAAGTCAGATATTATTTCTGATAATATCGGGATTATCGATCTGGAAATATTTTTTATGGCTGATACAATTTTCAGCCTTAATAATAAGGCTGCCCTGTATAACCAGGCTGATCTGCTGTCGCAAACATTTGCCAGGAAAGATACTGTCTCAATCGCAGAAAAATCAGGTAATCAGTGGTACCACTACCAGTACCTGTATATGCCCCGTATTAATTCACAGCTATACAAGGGTTCGGTGATAAGGATTGTTTCTGACAGAACTTCAGAGAAGCTGCTGCTAAGACGGGAGTTAATGAAATTTATCTTATTGTTTGCACTCACTATTATAGTAGTATCAGCACTAATATATCGTAAGACAAGAGTAATTACTTCACCTATAAAAAAGCTTGTTGATAATGTAGACAGGATAACAGGAGGCCATCTGAGTGAAAGAGCAGATGTAGAGGGTAATAACGAGATTACCCGACTCTCCCAGAAGTTCAATATGATGATCGATGAACTCGAGAAATATTATAATGAACTTGAGCAGATGGTAAAGGACAGGACTGCTAAAATTGAAGAGCAGAAAAGGCATATTATGGATAGTATTTATTATGCCAGAAGGATACAAACAGCCATCCTTCCTGCTAATGAGTATATAAATAGTTACCTGAAAGACAATTTTATCTTATACCGGCCAAAGGATATTGTAAGCGGAGATTTCTACTGGTTTTATAAAACAAAAGATAATATCATGATATCTGCTGTCGACTGTACCGGCCATGGTGTGCCAGGGGCTTTTATGTCTATTGTTGGCTATAATCAGTTAAATTATGCCGTAAACGTGAAGAAGTCAAGAAACTCAGATGATATACTTAATAATCTAAACCAGGGGGTTATTGAAACATTGAGCAGTGAAGGCACGCATGAATCAAAGGTAATGGACGGAATGGACCTTGCTCTATGTGTGTTCGATAATGAACTTATGAAGTTAGAGTTTTCAGGTGCCAATAATCCTCTTATCCTTATCCGTGATAATGAACTTATTCAGTATAAGGCCGATAAGTTTCCTATCGGTGCCTACGAAGGGCAAATACCACAGTTTTTTACCAGGGCAGAGATAGATCTGAAAAAGGGTGATTGCCTGTATATCTATTCTGATGGATATCCCGATCAGTTTGGCGGACCGCGTGATAAGAAATTAACGACAAAGAAATTTAAACAGTTACTGCTGGAAATTCATAAAGAGCCAATGGAAAGGCAAAAGGAATTATTAAATAACAGCCTTGAGGAATGGATGGGAGAGGGCGAACAGATTGATGATATTCTGGTAATTGGAATTAAAGTATAACTCATTCAGCTATAGAGATCTGTACTATGGAAAAAAATAAAACAAAAGAAAAAACAGGACAATCCGGGTATATTAATCCCTTCCCGGGACTAAGGCCTTTTACTCCTGAGGAGAGTGATCTATTCTTTGGTCGTGAGGGTCAGAGTGAAGAGATACTCGCTAAGCTGAAGAAAAATAAATTCGTTACGGTTATAGGTGCTTCAGGAAGTGGTAAGTCATCTTTGATATATTGCGGTATAATCCCTCGTTTAATTGGAGAAAAGACTGGTTCAGAAAGATGGAAGGTTATGAATCTTCGGCCGGGGAATGATCCTATCGGGAACCTTGTTGAAATGTTTGTTTCTGCCACCGCTCAGGAAAATGAAAAGTATCGCAACGAAATTGAATCTGCTTTCAGGCAGGATATCAGGGGGCTTGATAAAGCTATTTCATCGCTGAATTTAGGAAAAGGAGAGAAAGTTCTTCTAATGGTCGATCAGTTTGAAGAACTTTTCAGATATAAGGATGCACAACGATCAGGATCATTTACGAGCGATTCAAAGCAATTTGTAAATCTGCTTGTAAATGCAATAACAAAATCTACCCTCGATATATATGTTATTATAACTATGAGGTCTGATTTTATTGGTGAGTGCGCACATTTCCAGGGACTGACAAGCCTGATTAATGAGAGCAACTACCTGGTGCCGCATATGGCCAGGGAAAACTACCTCAAGGTTATTACCGGGCCCGTTGAATATGCCGGGGCTAAAATTGAACAGGAGCTTGTAGACTCTCTCCTGGATGAGATTGGAAACAGAATTGACCAGTTGCCTGTATTACAGCATGCCTTGATGAGAACATGGTCGCACTGGCAGAGAATTGGACATAAAGATATTTATATAAGTAAAACAGATTACGACTCCATTGGCCAGATGAGTGAAGCTATGTCGAGGCATGCCGATGAAGCATTCGAAGAGCTTGATGCCAGGGGTAAAGAGATCTGCGAGCTTATGTTTAAGACAATAACAGAGAAGGGTAATGACAATAAGGGAATACGGCATCCCACAAAGGTTGAGACTATAGCTTCAATTGCCAGGTGTACTCCTGAGGAGCTGTTTCCTGTAGTTGATGTGTTCAGGCTGGCGGGAAGATCTTTCCTTACCCCGGGGCCCGGTGTTGAACTTACACCTGAAACAGTTATTGATGTTTCACACGAAAGCCTGATGAGAGTATGGGACAGACTATCGCAGTGGGTTGAGGAGGAAGCTGCTTCTGTTCAGATGTATCTTCGTTTGTCGGAAGCCTCAGAGCTCTTCCAGGCAGGTAAAACTTCTCTCTGGCGACCACCAGACCTGCAACTGGCAATTAACTGGCGTAATGAAAATAAGCCCACACTCACATGGGCAGAGAGATATAACCCTGCATTTGAGAGAGCCATGGTCTATCTTCAGACCAGCGAGAAAGAATACCTTAGAGAAGAGGAAAATAAAATAGTAGCACAGAAGCGACAGCTTCGCCGAAGCAGGATAACTGCTATTATCCTTGGAACAGCTGCAATTATATCGGTCTTCTTTATGCTTTACGCTTTTGAAAGACAGATTGAAGCAAATAATCAGAGAAGAGAAGCTGAGACCCAGAGACAGGAGGCTGAAGTACAGAAAGAAAAGGCAGACTCAAGTGCCCTGGTTGCTATTCGGAACCAGCAGAGGGCAAACGAACAAAGTTTGCTGGCAATCGCAATGGCTGATACTGCAAAGTTAAATGCCGCTATTGCCGAGCAGCAAAGACTTAAAGCTGAAGAAAGTGCGATAAGGGCAAGCCTTAGCGAACAGGAGGCTTTGAAGCAGAAAGGGATAGCTCAGGAGAAAGAGAAGGAAGCTACCGAGAACGCAGAACTTGCCAGACTGGAAGAGGAGAGGGCTACCCGTCTCAGGATGGTGTCAATAGGCAAAACAATGGCAATAAAGTCTGTTCAGGTTGCCGGGCAGGGCGATCTGCAGGGACTGCTTGCTTACCAGGCATATCTTTTTAACAGGAGAAATGGCGGATTGGAAAACGATGCCGATATTTATAAGGGACTCTATAATGTTGCGAAAACATTTGGTGGTTCTGATTATAAGTCGCTTGAAGGTCATCAGGGCGCCGTAAGAAGTATGGCATTTCCAGATAACAGCCAGACATTCTTTAGTTCAGGCAGCGACGGACAGGTGTTAAAGTGGAACCTGAGTAATGGCAACTCACAACTCATTGCATCCGATAATGAGATTGTAGATGTAATGGCAACAAGCCCCGATGGCAGCTTACTGGCAACAGGAAGCGATAATGCTATAATTAGGATATATCCTGTATCAGGATCAGGAATGGCTTATAAGCTTGAAGGTCATACCGGTATTATTAAGTCGATAGTATTTACCCCCGATAATAAATACCTGTATTCTTCAAGTCGTGACGGAAGTATGCTGAAATGGGATCTTGCAACACATAAATCAACCCCAGTTCTTACAGGAACGGAGACTGTAATATCAATTGATATTTCCGAATCCGGCAAGTACCTGGCAGGGGCTTATGAGTCGGGAATAGTACATATCTGGGATCTGGATAAGGATATTGAGGTTGATCCAATAGTATCGGATAACGGAACTATTAATATTATCAGGTTTGATGATTCCGGAACGCTTGCCATTGGATTTCAGAATGGGGCTGTTGAACTCTGGAATGTAGAGGGAGGAACAGTAAAAACAGTTATCCGGGGCCACTCTGCCCGTATAAGTGATATTAGCTTTAATTCTGCCTTCCCTCAAATGGCAACAGGCAGTACAGATGGGATGGTTAAGATTTGGAATATGGAAGATCTTACAGAACCACCCATTACCCTGGATGATAATAATGGCTATGTGCTTGCAATATCATTCAGTCCCGATGGTAAGATACTTGTTTCGGGAGCCGATTCTGATTCAGATAATCTTATTGTAAGGCCAACACGTATCGACTTTATGGTTTCGGATATCTGTACTTTGCTTAGCCGTAACTTTACGGATGATGAGTGGCGGATTTATGTTGGAGAAGATATAGATTATGAGAAAACCTGCGATGCTCAGGATCTGAGTATTCAGGTACAGGAAAAAAAAAAAGGAGAATAAACAATAATTATTAAGCATGCAAAATAATGTTTAAGGCCAGATTAATTACACTTTTACTCTTTTTTGCGGCATGCGGTCAGTTTCTGGTGGCCCAGGATTGTGCCGTAAAGCTGAGAGACGCAGAAAATCTATTCAATGCCGGCCTTGTAGAACAGGTTCCTGAACTTTTGGCGGCCTGCCTGGAATCAGGATTTACAAAGGCAGAGGAGCATTCAGCCTACCAGATTATAATCAGATCTTACCTATATGAAGATAAGATTGATATGGCAGAAGCAACTATGCTGGAGTTCCTTAGAAAGAATCCTGAGTATAAGCTGAGTCCGACCGATAATGCAGACTTTGTTTACCTGTTTAATAAATATGAAGTTAAACCGGTGGTTCAGCTAAGTGCCAATATTGGGACAAATTATACCTTTATTTCAGTAATTGAGGAAAACTCTACTTCAGGTAATCCCCTGAGTAAGGATTACGGTAATGAAACATTCTCGATTGCAGCAGGTCTCGAGGCTAAAATTAGTTTTGGAGAGCACTTTGAATTCGGAGCAGGCATAGATTACAGTCAGGTAACATTCAGCTATAAGGAGCCATTTCTTGACTTTTCAGAAGCCTACTATCCTGAGACACAAATAAGACTGGAGATTCCTTTAAGGGGTTACTACTATCCTTTAAGCTTTTCCGGATTCAGCCCATATGTAAGTCTCGGTGCCGCAGCATCTTTTAATGTTTCTACCTTAGCCAGCGTCAGTGCCAATAATACCGATGCGAATAATGTTATTCCACACACCGGGCCAGATGAAGATCGTACCGATAGCAGGCACTTCCTCGAACCGATTATTATCGGAGGTATTGGATGCAAGTATAAACTCCCCAGGAGCTATATCTTTATTGATATATCTGCCAGGATGGGTACCCTGAATCAGTATAAGGAAGGGCTGCCAACAAATTCAGAGTGGTTTTACTATTCTACCGATGATCAATTCAGGATAAATAACCTGAGGTTTAGCCTCGGATATACTTATATCTTTTATAAACCAAGCAGGAAGGAGGAACTATAATGAGGAAGCTATTTTATTTATTTGCGGGCTTACTAATGATTTCTTCATCCTGTGAGAAGCCGGTTGACAGGGGTGAATTCGGTAATCCCCTTATCAGGTTTTATGGCGATGCAAAGGAGGATATAGGGTATAGTATAGCAGAAACAACAGGAGGATATGTTATCTGTGGTAAATTAACAGTAATAGAGAGAGGCCTTAACGACGCTGGCAGCACAGTTATTATTGATCAGGACCCTCAGTTCGGTCTAATTAAAACCAGGAGGGATGGAATACAGGAATGGGTATACCATGCAGGCGGAGAAGGATTTGATGAGGGTAAGAAAGTAATTGCTTTGCCCGACGGATCATTTATTTGTGCCGGTACCGCCACTGTAACAACAGGAGATAAAACTCACAGAGATATTTTAGTTACCAAAATTTCTTCCTCCGGGCAGATGATATGGGAAAAATACTATGGTGATGAGCAGAACACAACAGGTGACTACTTTAACCAGGAATGTTACGACCTTATCAGGAATTATTCAGGCACTGGATTCCTGATAGTTGGTTCAGATAATGACGACACAAGGGGGAATAACCCCGGTAACAGAAATATGTATCTGCTGTCAATTAATAATGATGGTGAATACATAGATTCATACTCTCCCGGATTTACCGGGGATGAATATGCAATGTCTGTTTCTACAACGCCCTCCGGTAATTTTATCGCAGTTGGTACTACAGATGTGTCTACAACTGATACACCAGGCCAGGATGGAATGAATATTATGACTATAGTTGGATCCTTTACAAATCTTAACCAGAGTGATATCAAAGTATATGGCGGTAGCGACGATGAGTATGTTACCGATGTAGTGGAATCAGTTGCAGGTAATTCTATTGTAGGGACAATAGAGCTGGGACAGGATTCCAAGAAGGGTTTGTTTGTAGATATGGAGGTTTATGGTACTGAACTTCCTCTGTCAATTGAGTTTTCAGATTTCGACCTTGAAAGTAATGTTCTGGAGATACTATCGATTATCAGAATTCCTGAGGGTGGTTATATGGCTTCGGGTAATACCGGAGGTACAGAGCAATCGGGCGATATGTTTTTTATGTTCCTGGATGACCAGGGAAATAACGTTTCCAGCCCTGAAACTTTTAAGACCGGCGGCACGGGCTTGCAATCTGTTAATGATGCAATTATCGACAGTGAGGGGAAGGTAGTAGCAGTTGGGACAAATAGTTATGAGAATAACTCATTGATCACACTCTTAAAGTTTGATCCATGGGAATAAAAAGAATAAAACAATAACTATGAAAAAATTCGTTGGTTTAATTATAATACTATTACTATCCGGAGCATTGTCAGTATATAGCCAGGTTACATTTTCCGGTGTTGCAATTAATGGTACACTTGCTACAGGGAATGAGGTGTACGGATATTATAATTGTAATCCTGATACCCTCAGCGATCCTGTATTTTCATTTGAATGGAGATCTTATGATAACTCGGGTGGGAATGAGCAAGTAATAAACGATTCTACACGAAGCAGTCTTGTTATACCATCCGGATTGGCCGGTCGTAAACTTAAGTTTTTTGTAACTGTAAAAAATAGTTTTGATACTGCTTCAGAGACCGGGGAAAGCTCACTTAGCCCGGTTATACTTGGCAACTCATTACCCTGGGCTACAGATGTTTCAATTGTTGAGCTTACTAATATGAATGTTGGTAGCGTTTTATTGGGATCCTATACTTATAATGATACTGAAGGGGATCTTGAGGGAGCATCCAGGTTTAAATGGTATAAGGACGAGGATTCTGGTGGTTCTTTTACCACTGAGGTCGGCTCAGGTCAGAAGACATATACAATAGTGATGGCTGATACAGGCGCTTATTTTAAATTCGAAGTAATACCTGTGGCTGCCGTTGGTAATACTGGTGACGGTAATCCAGTTCTTTCGGGTGAATCAAATAAGGTTAATGGCCCTCCTTACCTTATCGGTGATGTTACTGTAGAATCCAGTGTTACTGCCGGCGAGACTATCACAGCCGATTATGATTATCACGACCCTGATGGCGATACAGATGATTCTGAGTTTGTATGGTATAGGGGAACCAGTATTATTGGTGGTGCCAACAGCAACACCTATGAAACTGTCGCAGAAGATGGTGGATCTGTTATACATGTTGTTGTAACTCCGAAATCATTAGACGGATACCCTGATACCGGAGACCCTATTACCAGTAATAACTGTACTGTATCTGCATTGGGCAAGCCTACTGTTACAGGAGTATGTATTGACGGAGAGAGAAAAGCTGGCGATGTGCTCGAGGGTAAATACTCCGGATATAATTATGTAAGTAATATCAGTAATGTCAATACTAAACATAGGTGGTTTATCGGTGGTGTTGAAAGTTCCGAAACCTCGAAAAACTATACTGTTCAGGAAGCTGATCTTGATAAGGTAATAATTTACCAGATGACTCCTGTAGCTGTTAACGGCGCTGAGGGAGACCCTGTAACCAGCGCAAAACTGGTTGATTTTAATATGTCAACAACCCAGTTCAGTTCGGCCGATTCATATGCTCAGCTTGTTACCGATCCTGTCTTCTCGAGCGAGGATGGTCTTTTCAGAAGTGATAGTTTATCAGCAACGATTGTGGGCGACAGGTATTACTTCCCTTCTCTGAAAATTTCTGGTGAATACCCGGTATCATATCGACTCGACCTTGATGAGGATGTAGGGGGGTGTCGGCAAAAAGCATATGAGACTCTTATATTAAGCGAATCTGTTGTTACCTGGAATGCTGAGCCAAGATACTGCTGGGACGAGGGCGTTGTAACTATAACTGTATCTGATGTTCCGGATGGTATCTTATGGGATCAATTTCTTTTACCTACAAATATGAGTGCTCTGGTTAGCTGGGTACCTTTTTCCAAGACTGCACAGGTCAATATAAGTATGCTTGGGGAAGGTAATAAGAAGGATTATATCGAATATTATTACCAGGATCCAACAACAGGGGTTATTTTTCCCAGCAGGTATGAATTTGTTATTGACTCAGTGGGAGCCAACCTGTCGCTGTCAATGCTGGATTCTTCTTTCTGTGAAAATGCCGATATCAAGCAGATTACTTCTGATAATCTTTACCCCCTGGGAGGATCGGGGTCATGGTCGGGCGGACCGTCAGGGATGATTGTTAACTCCGACAATGATGATGCTTATATTGATCCTTCAACACAGGTAGGTGGTGGAAATGTAAATATATATTATACATATACATCAGGAGCCTGTGCTAAAACGGTATCCCTTCCTCTGACAATTTATCCTAATCCGGAGCCTGATTTTGTGATTGATAACAGGTGCATCCAGTTTGAGGGTGATCCGACAAGATTTATTAATACAACAGCTGATCCTATAATGGTTAAGAGCTGGGCCTGGGATTTTGGCCTTGGTGAGGGATTGAGTTCCTTACAGGATCCTGAACATATTTATAATACGGGAGGAGTAAAAAATATTACTTTAAAGGCTGAAACATTTTTTGGCTGCGTAGGCGAAAAAACAATATCAGACACCCTTGCAAAAAAACCTGTTAGTGATTTTACATGGGAAGATGATTGTTTCTATGCAGATGAGAATCTCCATCTGATTAGTAATCCATCCTTTATTGAGTCGGTCGATACAGCTTTCTGGTTTGTAAATGGAGATACCCTTACAGGAGTTAATATGTCAGATCCGGATGCGGCGTATCTGAAAACGGATACAGATACAACCGGTCCTGGTGTTATCAGCGTTGATTATTATCTTAAAACATTTCTTTCCGGTTGCTTTGATGTGGCTACTAAGAAAATTTATATCAGACCAGTGTATACGATAAGGGAGAAGGATTATTTTGAGGGATTTGAGTCAGGTACACTTGGTTGGGTGGTAGACGGGGATCCGGCAAATACCTGGAGGCTTGAGGCCCCTGGATTTATTGATGATCTGTCATCAGATTCTATATGGTATACAGGGATACCCACAGGCGACCTTGTTGACTATTCTGTTGAAAGTCCCTGTTTCGATTTCAGGGAAGTGAAGCGACCTATGATAAAGATGGATATTATAAGAGCATTTGACAGAGGGCGTGATGGTGCTGTACTTCAGTATAAGGAGGGTAATGATCCGGTATGGTTAAACATTGGAGGTGCCGACTATGGAATAAACTGGTACAAAAACAGTAATATTTCAGGAAGACCTGGAGGATCTGTTGTGGGATGGTCGCCTGAATTCGAAGATACAACATTGGTTCAGGCCCGTCAATACCTTGATGATCTGATAGGAAAGTCAGATGTAAAATTTAGAATTTCTTACGGGTCTGACGGTAATGCCCAGGATAGCAAGGGTTTTGCTTTTGATAATATCCGGATAGGAGAGAGATCACGGAATGTCCTTGTTGAACATTTTACCAATTATAATGCCAGCGGAGTGGTATCGGCAGATAATGAGATGAAAACAATACTGGATGATATCTCAGATGATGCCATAAATATACAATATCATACTAATTACAGGGCCGGAGATTCTCTTTACCTGGATAATACAGCCGTTCCAAGTTCAAGAATGCTCTTCTATAGCCTGGTAAGGAATCCTTATACCCTGTTTGATGGCGGTACTACTAATAACTTTGCAGGCAGATACGATTGGATCATTGCAGATGCTACTCTGGAAGAATTGAAAAACAGGAGTTTAACAGACCCCTTATTCAGCCTGACTATTGATACTCTTCCCTCATATCGTTTTAATGTTAATATTAAGCCATTGCAGGAAATTCATGCCAGTAATATGACCCTCTACCTTGCTGTTGTAGCCAGTGAAATAAATGGTCTTACAGGTGATAATGGCCAGACCGTCTTCAGGAATGTGCTACGAAAAATGATTCCCGATGCTGGGGGTATTGTATTGGAAAAGGACTGGTTCGTGGGCGATAGTCTATCGAAGGGGCCTTATTCGAGAAATATCTCAATGAAATTTGAGACAGATAGCGTCGAGGTAATTGCCTTCCTGCAGAATAATATAACCAAGGAAGTATATCAGGCAGCATCATCGGGTAAGCTGTCTGTTGATATTGCAACATTAATAGGAAAGGTCGGGTTTGACGATGCTACTTTTAAGATTTTCCCAAATCCGGCTAGCACGAACCTGACCTTCCTCTTTGACCAGGAACTTACAGGAAAGTCGGAACTGAGGTTTTATAATAATACTGGTGTGGTAGTAAAAGAAGTAATGCTGCAGCCGGGTATAGACAGGCTAGCGATAGATGATATTTCTTTACCCTCAGGTATATATATTGTTAAACTTACTGTCAATAACAGGCCCCAGGGCTATAAAAAGTTAATTATTACCGGGTATTAGACCTCTTTGCCGGTACAGGCATAATACAAATTTTATTACCTTTGCAGGGGGTGTGCTGATACACCCCCTTTTTATTTTATTATTTATTAACGGGAGCATGGATAACAAAAAAGTTTTGTTGATGATACTCGATGGCTGGGGGCTTGGAGATGGCTCAGGAGCAGATGTAATATCAAGTACGCCAACACCAAATATGGATAGATTAACAGAAAAATATCCTTATTCTAAATTATTCGCCTCTGGCGAAGATGTTGGTCTGCCACACGGACAAATGGGAAATTCTGAAGTAGGCCATTTGAATATAGGAGCCGGAAGGATAGTCTACCAGGACCTTGTAAAGATTAATAAGGCTATAGAGTCGGGTGAAATAATTGAAAACCAGGTTCTTAAAGATGCATTTATGTATGCCCGCGAAAAGGGTAGTCAGGTACATTTTATGGGACTTATGTCGGATGGTGGAGTACATTCTCTTGATAAGCACCTTTATGCCCTCTGTGATATGACAATGAAATATGGTATTGAGAATGTTTTTATTCATGCCTTTGGCGACGGAAGGGATACAGATCCTAAAAGCGGGGCAGGATACCTGCGTAACCTGCAGGCTCATCTTGACAAATCGAATGGCAGGATTGCATCCTTTGTTGGCAGGTATTATGCTATGGACAGGGATAAGAGATGGGACAGGATAAAGCTTGCTTATGATTTGCTTACTGAAGGTAAAGGACATAAAACCACTGATATTATTAGTGCACTCGAGTCATCATACAGCGAAGGAGTTACAGATGAATTTGTAAAGCCTGTTGTTGTTGTGGATGATGATGGAGAACCATTAACCAGGATTAGCAAGGATGATGTAGTGATTTTCTTTAACTTCAGAAACGACAGGGCCAGAGAAATTACTATAGCACTTACCCAGAGAGATATGCCGGAATATGGAATGAGTGCCCTGCCACTTTATTATTGTACTATGACACCCTATGATGCAAACTTCAGGGGTCTAAAGATTATATTCAGCAAAAATAATGTTAATAATACTCTGGGTGAGGTGCTTGCAGATAATGGGAAGAAGCAATTACGGATAGCCGAGACGGAGAAATATGCACATGTTACTTTTTTCTTTTCAGGAGGAAGGGAAGAGGTGTTTAAAAATGAAAGCAGGGTAATGATTCCTTCTCCAAAGGTGGCGACCTATGATTTGCAACCGGAGATGAGTGCCTTCGGGGTAAAAGATGCCGTGATAAGCGAAATGAATAAGAAAGAGCACGATTTTATTGCCCTTAACTTTGCAAATGGTGATATGGTGGGGCATACAGGTGTATATCCTGCAATTCAGAAGGCTATTACAACAGTAGATACCTGCCTGGGAGAGGTCGTTGATAGCGCAAGGTCTAATGGATATGAGGTAATAATAATAGCCGATCATGGTAATGCAGATCATGCAGTAAATAACGACGGATCACCAAATACTGCACATTCTCTTAATCCTGTTCCACTGCTGCTTGTAAGCGATCGCTTCGAAAGGATAGACCAGGGAATTCTTGCGGATGTGGCCCCTACGATTTTGAAGTTAATGGGATTGGAAAAACCCTCTGAAATGACAGGTAGAGAACTGATTTAATCTTAACTTATGTTATCAATAGATCGTACAGTAATATCCATGAATCTTTTTGACAGGAAGTTTTGCTGTGACCTTGATAAATGTAAGGGCAGTTGTTGCAGATACGGTGATTCAGGAGCCCCCCTCGAAGAAAAGGAAGCAGTTATCCTCGAAGAAATCTGGCCAGAGCTGAAAAAGTATATGAGAGCCGAAGGGATTGAGGCAGTAATGGAGAAAGGCACAAGCATGGTAGATTCTGATGGAGACATCGTTACCCCACTGATTGGCAATGATGAGTGCGCTTATGCCATAGTAGAGAATGGAATATTTAAGTGTGCTATTGAGAAGGCCTGGATTGATGGAAAAATAAAATTCAGAAAACCGGAATCCTGTCATCTTTTCCCGGTACGAATAAAGAAATACCGCGAGTTTGATGCAGTTAATTACGAGGAATGGAAGATATGCAAGCCGGCCAGGAAGCTGGGAGAAGAGCTTGATCTGCCGGTATATAAATTTTTAAAGGACCCCCTGATAAGAGTATATGGTAAGAAATGGTATAAGGAAGTTGAGAAAGCGGCAGGGGAGATTAAAAAATTAAATTATAAGTAGTTATTTATCAACACTTTTGTAACTTTAGGTTCAATTATAAAAAATCATATAAAATGGAAAAAATCAGAGAATATATTGAGGCAAATAAGGACAGGTTTCTTGAGGAATTATTTGAGATAATCAGGATACCCTCGGTAAGCGCTAAAGTGGAACATAAGGGAGATATGCTGAAGATGGCAGAGCATCTGAAGCAGAATCTGCTTGATGCAGGTGCGGATAAGGCAGAAGTATACCCTACAAACGGACATCCAGTGCTTTACGGTGAGAAAATAATAGATCCGAAACTGCCTACTGTATTGGTTTACGGACATTATGATGTTCAGCCGGCAGAGCCTTTCGAGCTATGGGATAGCGAACCATTTGAGCCTGTAATTAAGGATGGTAAGATATGGGCCAGGGGAGCCGATGATGATAAGGGACAGCTCTTTATGCATGTAAAGGCTTTTGAGTTAATGATGCAAACAGAAACGCTTGCTACAAATGTTAAGTTTATGATTGAGGGAGAAGAAGAGATTGGATCGGAAAACCTTGAGATCTTCTGTAATGAGTATAAGGAGATGCTTAAGGCTGATGTAATACTTGTGTCAGATACTACCATGATCTCAAAAGATATTCCATCCATTACCACCGGGCTCAGGGGTCTTTCCTATATGGAGGTTGAAGTAAGAGGGCCAAACAGGGATCTTCACTCTGGTCTGTATGGCGGAGCAGTTGCCAACCCATGTAATATGCTTGCAAAAATGATTGCCTCACTGACGGATGAAGATAATCATATTACTATACCTGGTTTTTATGACGATGTTCTTATTTCATCAGATAGGGAGAGAGCGGAGATGGCAAAGAGGCCGTATAATGAGGATGAGTATAAGAAATCTATTGATATTAATGATGTTGTAGGAGAAAAGGGTTATACAACTCACGAAAGGCTTGGTATAAGACCTACTCTTGATGTAAATGGAATATGGGGAGGATATATTGAAGATGGAGCCAAGACAATACTTCCTTCAAAAGCCTATGCAAAGATATCGATGAGGCTTGTACCCGACCAGGATTCAGAGAAGATTGCCAGTCTTTTTGAAAAGCACTTTAAATCAATTGCGCCGGCAGGGGTGAAGGTGAGTGTAAAATATCTGCATGGGGGACAGGCTTATGTAAGCCCGATAGATACTGTTGAGTACCTGGCGGCAAGCAAGGCAATGGAAGTGTCTTTCGGAAAGAAACCGATACCAACCCGTAGCGGAGGATCAATACCAATTATCTCTGCCTTTGAAAGAATCCTTGGCATTAAGTCTATACTAATGGGATTTGGTCTTGATGAGGATGCCATACATTCTCCCAATGAGAGTTATCCCTTATTCAATTTCTATAAGGGGATAGAAACAATACCACTATTTTACAGGTACTATAGTGAGATGAAAAAATAAGGAAACAGAAGACTATTTTGTTTAAAGGGGTAGTCCGTTCGGGCTATCCTTTTTATTTTATATAGACATTAATGAGCTCCAGTCTGGTGCCACTAACCTTCAGAATCTTAAGTCTGGCTGTACCAATATCAATTACCTCATTTATTTTTGGTATACTACCATGGTAGAAGAAAACCAGGCCTGCAAGGGTTTCATAATCGTCTTCGGCCGGGAGCGATAATTTGTAAGTCTCGTTAATGTAATCAATTTCAATTCTTCCAGAAAACTGATATTCAGAATCACTCAGCTTCCTTTCTATAATACCCGAGGAGTCGTGCTCATCTTCAATCTCTCCTACTATCTCTTCGAGTATATCTTCGATTGTAACTATCCCTGATGTGCCTCCGAATTCATCCACAACAAGGGCAAGTTTTTTATTTTCATCTACAAATATTTTCAGCAGTTTGTTTGCTGCCATGCTTTCCGGGACAATTGGAAGCTGCTTAATAGCTGATCTTATGCTTTTGGGCTTCTTGAAAAGGTCGCGGAGTCTGAAGTAACCCGTTATATTATCAATAGTATCCTCGTATATCAGAATGTTAGAATGGCCTGTTTCTATAAAAGTCTGTTTTAAATCCTCCAGACTACTGTTAATTGAAAGAGCCTGTATCTCAGTTCTCGGAACCATGCAGGCACGAAGTTTTACATTGGAAAGATCGAGTGCGTTTTGAAAGATTCTGATATCCTGTTGTTCAAAATCAGAGTCATTTTCATCATCCGATACATCATTAAAGAGATTGTCAAGATCGACCTTTGAAAAGACTTTCTCATTAGCTATCACCTCGGCCTTTACGCCAAGCAATAATCTCAGAAGTAAATTAGAGAGTTTGATAACAAGGAATGTTAAGGGGAAGAAAATAATATAAAATATAAGTGTTGGCAGGCTAAGATTATTAAGGAATGAGTTAGGAGCAAGCCTGAAGATAGCTTTTGGTAAGAATTCAGCAATAGTTAAAATAATCAGGGTTGAAACTATGGTTTGAGAAAGAAGTACCAGAAGGTCGGAGCTAATAAATGAGCTGAAAAGAGGTTGAAGCAGAATAGCAATAAAAAGACCGTAAACAACAAGCGCGATATTATTTCCAATCAGCATGGTAACAATAAAGTAGCCCGGCTTGTCGGTAAAGAGCTTTATTATACCCGAACCAAACCTGTTTTGTTTCCTATCAATCTCAATCCGAAGTTTGTTGGAAGATACAAAGGCGATCTCCATTCCTGAAAAGAAGGCAGATAGAATAATAGACAGTACTATTATTACTATAGTATTCATGCGGTAAAGTTAGTTATTTTTCCTTTGATTATGCCTGAACCATGCCATAACAAACGACGCAATACCCATAAGGAGAAGTAGAACAAACCTGCTTCCATCAAGTACTATCTTATTATGAATTGCTGCTGCCGCACATAATATACCTATTATAATCCAGGCTATTTCAAGAATTAGAAGACTCTTCTTATTCATCATCAAGATATAAAGTTGCCGTAACGTTTTTAATGACCCATTTAAAAAACCTGGGATCTGATTCAAGGCCATATCCCCTGATTATCTGATCCTCCTGAGTTATTTTTACAAACTTATCGGTGTAGATCAACTCTTTTTTCTCATCCCAGTATAAAAGCTCAGTCTCAAGCAATTCGTTTTTCTCATTTAGAGCAACCACACTGTCTCTCACTTCCCACAGATGGTCTGCCTCATAATATCTCCCGAAGTTTGCTGATATATGGCCTGATGGTTCATCCTGTCCGTCGTAGAAATATACTATTATGCCCTCAGGAAAATCGGAATAGGGCTTTTCCATTTTTCCATAGTATCTCATCAGTGGCGCTTCCATCTTCATCTGTATAATTGCCGAATCGGTATAGGATGTAACGAAATTTTCAGCAATCTGAGTGGGAGTATTTTCGCTTAAGGAGGTATTAACTATCTCAATATTGTCACGACATGAGAAAAACAATGCAGTTCCGGAGACCAGAACTGCAAGGTATATTTTTTTTAATATGACTGAATATTTTTCCAATTACTCTTTTCTGAATCTTACAGTTGTACTTTCGTTTATCCATCCTTCAACTTTGTAAGCCACACCTTCTTCAAGAATATTCAGGAAGAATAACTCTTTCTTTGTAGGGTAAACCTTTTCGCACTGACTGATTGCATCATTAACCCTTTCGGCAAGCGAGGGGTCGATCTCTTTGGCCTTTCTGAAATAATCAACAGCTACCCAGTAAACAGCCTGGTTTTCAAGTTCATTATCACTTATTTTCTGTCCGGCATAGGCATTGCCAATAAGCATATAGGCTGTGCCATTATTGGGATCGAATGAAATGGCTGCTTTTGCATAATCCCTTGCTCCTTTATTATCCTCTTTGCTAAGCCTTATAGTAGCCAGTTTAGTATAGTAGTTCGATTTCTTATAAGCGTCTTCTTCCATATCTATTGCTTCCTTGTAGTAAAATTCTGCCTGGTCGTAATTGAACTTATCGGCATTCATTTCAGCAAGGGAATAAGCCGCCAGTGACGATTTTTCAAGCTTGTAAAGGTTTTCGGCAGCTACATAGAACAAATCAGAATCATTGCAACCAGCATCGTTCAGCAGGCCCAGAACCTTTTTTAAAAGAGCTAAGTCGTCAGGAGCAGAATTAACCTTTTCTGTAAACAGAGAAGTTAATCCTTCGCAGGTTCCTGCACCGCCGGCTTTAAATATGGCATCAATATTATCTTTTGCCCCTAAATCTGCCGGTCTGTTAGCACTTGCAATTCTCTTATCAAGAATATCACTTACAACTCCATAGTTATTTATTACTTCCTCGTTAGTAATAGCTCCGCTATCAAACAGCTTTTGTGTGGCTGCCATATAAATCATTAGTATATTCGGATGTGTCCTGTTGGGACTCAGATTAATTGCATCACCAAGGGTCGCATATGACAACTTAAGCAGCTCAGGATCTTCTGACCCGAGGTCCCATAAGTCAAGGCCCAGCCTTCCCTTCTGGTAAGCTTCTTCTCCAAAGTATTTTATTCTGGCGTCATATACCATTTCGAGTGAATCGATATATGCTTTGTCTTTTGTCTCGTTGTAGAAAGCCTTATACATCCTGGTTCCGTGCAGGTGCATATTTTTGGAGGAGAGAGGGCACTCATAGAACGCTTTCCTCCAGAAACTCATGGCCATTTTGTAGTTTTCCTGATTATAGTAGGTCTTGTAAAGTGACAGGTTTTTTCTGCAATTAACACTGTCTTCATTATGCCCGTATTTGCTACCATCTTCAACTCCCTTTTGTCCCAATAAAGGTATTGTCAGAATTGAAAGGAGAATAACAGAAAAAATCTTTAGTAAGCTCGTCTTCATCATCTTATATTTTTGTTAGTCGTATTTTCTCTTTATAAACCAGTAATCGTAAAAGTTAAAGCTTAATCCAAAGTTATAGAAGGTTTCAGTATGAAAGCTTATATCAAGGTTTCCGCCTCTTTTACCATATTCAAAGTATAAATTTATTTTCGAATTACTACGCTTTAATGGTAAACCTGCTCCAAAAGTAATGCCAAATTCTTTTAATTGATCTCCACCGAGCATTAAATTACTATCTGTAATATGACCACCAAGCCTGTAGGCTACCCTATTAAGGAAGTTAAAATTGGCATTATAATTAGGGATATACTCTGCTCCGAAATTTATGGAATTACTTTTTACAAAATATGACTCATGTCCCAGAAAGACAGCTTTAGACCAATCAGACATTGAATATTCGGCAGTAACAGTGAAGAGGTCCTTCTTACTCAGTGCCAGTCCAAATGACAGATTTCCGGGAAGAGTGATAACTTCATTATCGTTGGCTGAATA
Source organism: uncultured Rikenellaceae bacterium (assembly GCA_964634565.1). Classification (GTDB taxonomy): domain Bacteria; phylum Bacteroidota; class Bacteroidia; order Bacteroidales; family VadinHA17; genus JAUVKT01. The sequence continues at coordinate 44,309 of CAZWLP010000009.1, forward strand.
GTCAAGTGTATCGTAACTGCTTAGTGCTCCGGTATACAGTGCGAGAAGACTTTCTGTTTGTCCCTTATAATTTGACAATCCTGAAAATGTTACTCCTGCGGTTGCCTTAAGATCATTTTTCAGATCAAGCTTATACTGGGCTCCGAAGTCTAAATTAAATCCCTGTATCTGGACCGATTCGTTAGAAACATTATCAAAAGAATAGCCATCGTCAATAAAATGATAAGAGTTTGTTCTGCTAACTGTTCCAAAGAGGAAGGTCATATTTGCGCCAACTGATAATCCTCCAAAGGGATTAATGCCCAGACCAAAGAAAAACTTGTTAAAACCTCCTGTTCCCTTATGAATTTCTTCCGTCTCACCAATAATAGGGTCGTAATACAGATTCTCAGAGTTTATAACAGAGTTAATATTATAATATCCCGAGCTATAAGGTATCACTCCTGTGGCAAATCCTATCTTTTTACTGATTGGGAAAGCCATAAGCAGGTGATGAAAATTCATATCATCCGACTGATAGTCTTCAGTGCCATCACTTAAGGTAATAATTCTGTAATCGAGACCAAAATCAAATACAAAAGAATTTGTATCTACGCTGCTATATGAGGCAGGGTTCTGGTACGAAATATTAAGTGGATCGCTCAGGGCAACTCCTGTTCTTCCCATACCCAGGCTCTTAAATGAGCCTATAGGCTCGAGTGTTCCGGGTCCGAATCTTGCATATGGAGAATTGACAAGCTTCTGACCTACACTTAACTGTGCAGTCAGGAGCAGCAGTAGAAATATTTTAAAATACCTAAGCATTATAATTTACTATATAATTTAGACCCTCAATAACCAGGTCCGGAGAATAATCAACTTTTTGATTTATTAATCCGGACAAGAACAAACCATCACCTCCTGTAATTACTATTCTTAGTCCTTTAAATAAAATTTCAAAGGTGCGAATATACTCATTTATTTCGAAAATCAAGCCTTGTTGAACGCCTGACCGAATAGCATTTTCCGTATTAGTCCCGATGATATCATATTTATTATCAGGTATTACAAGAGGTAGCCTGTCGGTGTAATTGTTAAGTGCCTGGAATCGCATTGACAGTCCTGGAGATATATTTCCTCCCTTGTAGATACCCTCCGACAAAAGAATATCAAATGTCACAGCGGTTCCTGCATCAATTACCAGAACGTTATTGTTGCCGTACTTATTGTATGCCGCAACAATTCCCGCTATCCTGTCGGACCCCAGGGTCTCAGGTGTGCTATATTCTATTTTTACCGGGATCTCAGTATCCTGGTTTAAACGCATAAGTTCGAGGCCTGATGACGAAGAAAAATCAGTTAATATTTTACTTCCTCCTGCTACCGAAGAATATATTATGCTTGTGATACCATATGTTTCAACGAGTTTTGCCAGGTTTTCAGCCGACAATTTATTAAAACTATTGATATATTTCTTTGTGCTTCCTTCGAATACACCAAGTTTGACGGAACTGTTTCCTATATCAATAGCCAGATTCATAGTTGTGTGCAAAATTATTAAATCGAAAGGTCAGGGTCAAGTGTAAAATACATAATCTGCGTATTCTACAGCAGGTTTTCATGAAATTGAGTGATACTGTCAAATATTTTTTTTGCATCTTTTATCGATGAGATATTCTTTATTGTCAGGCTCAGCCTTGTTTCGGAGTGTTTTACAGTAAACTTTGAATAAGGTTTATTTACATAATTTATAATCGATACAAATATCTTGCTTTTGTAGAATCCTGAATTCTGGTCTGAAGTAAAATGTATTACCATCATATCCTTTTTCAGAATTAGTTTTTCTACACCCATGCTTATGGCCTGTCTCCTTAGCCTTACAAGTTGAAGGAGCTCTATAGCAGGCCGGGGAAGATTTCCAAACCTGTCGGTCAGATCTTTTTCAAAAACCAATAGCTGATTCTCATCCTGGAGCTCATTCAGCTTTTTATATAATCTTATCCTTTCTGAGATATTAGACACATAACTGTCAGGAAACATTATTTCCAGATCAGTTTCGATCTGACAGTCTGAAACATATGCGCTTTTATTTGCGTCATCCTTTTTTGTTTCCTGGCTAATGATTCCCTTAAGTTCATTTTCTTTTAACTCGTTGATTGCCTCATGTAGTATTCTCTGGTAGGTTTCAAAGCCAACATCCGCGATAAAGCCACTTTGTTCGCCGCCAAGAAGATTACCGGCTCCTCTGATATCAAGATCCTGCATTGCAATATTGAACCCACTTCCAAGTTCAGAGAACTCTTCGATGGCTTTTAATCGTCGTCGGGCTTCCTGTGTTATAACATTCTCAGGTGGAGCCAGGAGGTAGCAAAAGGCTTTTTTATTTGATCTTCCAACCCTGCCTCTTAACTGGTGCAGCTCTGAAAGTCCGAAATGATGAGCATTATTAATAAATATGGTATTCGCATTGGGTATATCGAGCCCTGATTCTATTATTGTGGTTGCGATAAGAATATCATAATCTCCGTGGATAAAGTCGAACATCTTGTTTTCAACCTGTTTGCCATCCATCTGACCATGTACAATGGCGCTTTTTACCCCCGGTAATATCCTGCTTATTATAGCCTGAACTTCAGTAATGTTCTCAACCCGGTTATGAATAAAGAAGACCTGCCCGTTTCTGTTAAGCTCATACTCTATTCCCTCCTTTATTATGTCTTCATTAAATCCGTGGAGCTCTGTTATTATTGGCATACGGTTAGGGGGAGGAGTGTTTATTATTGAAAGGTCGCGGGCCCCCATCAAAGAGAACTGAAGGGTTCGAGGGATTGGTGTTGCAGTAAGTGTGAGCGTATCCACATTGGCCTTTAGTTCCTTAATCTTTTCTTTAACTGATACTCCAAACTTCTGCTCTTCATCTATAATCAGTAAACCAAGGTCTTTAAATTGAATATCTTTTGCCACAAGTTTGTGAGTACCAATAACGATATCCAGTCTTCCGTCTTTTAATCTGTTTTTTATATTTTTCTGATCGGCTGCTTTTCGATGCCTGCTTATATAATCTATTTCAACAGGAAAATCCTTAAGCCTCTGAGAAAAAGTCTGGTAGTGCTGAAGTGCAAGTATTGTTGTAGGAACAAGTATTGCCACCTGTTTATTATCAGCGGCCGATTTAAATGCTGCCCTTATTGCTATTTCAGTCTTACCAAATCCCACATCTCCACATACCAGCCTATCCATAGGGTGACCTTTCTCCATATCTTCTTTTACAAGCCGAGTAGCTGTGTCCTGGTCGGGTGTGTCTTCATAAATAAATGATGCTTCAAGTTCTCTCTGCATAAAGGAATCGGGAGAGAACCCAAAACCCTCAACAGTCATTCTCTTAGCATATAAGAGAATAAGGTCTTTTGCGATATCCTTAACCTTTTTCCTGGTATTGGATTTAATTTTCTGCCAGGCAGCAGATCCAAGCTTATATATCCGGGGTTCTGAAGAATCTTTGCTCTTGTATTTGGATATTCTGTGAAGTGCATGGATACCTACATACAGGATATCGTTGTCACGATAAACCAGCTTTATTGCTTCCTGTATTTTTCCGTTTACATCTATTTTTTCAAGTCCGCCAAAACGCCCGATACCATGATCAATGTGAACAACATAGTCTCCAGGATTAAGTCCTGTAATTTCCTTAATACTAAGACTTTCCCGTCTGTTAAATGTGCCTCTTATCCTGAATTTATGATAACGGTCAAAGATCTGATGATCTGTAAAAAGAGCCAGACCAAGGTCATAATCTGTGAAACCCCGGTGGAGATTTATTATCTCACTGTTGAAACTTAATTCGGGATTGATCTCTGAGAATATATCTCTTAACCTGGCAATCTGGGTCTCACTCTCTGAAACAATTATATTTTCGTATCCTTCTTCAATATTCAAAATAAGACGATCTCCCAGCAACTCGAAATTCTTATTAAACGAAGGCTGAGGCTGGGTGTTAAACTTAAACCTGTGGCTAACATTAAAATGGGGCTGAGCAGAAAATTCTATAACCCTGAACCTCGACAGCTCTGATTCAAGGTGTTCACCTGTAATGGCCAGCTCCCTTTTGCTTTTTATCTGAGAATTGGCCTCATGCGACCATGATGAATTGTATATCGAATTTATCTTATCGATGGTAAATGCAAAACTATCAAGCCACACAAGTGATGACGGTGGAATAAATTCAGTAATATTCTCCTGGGTTTTTTCGATTGAGATATCCTGAACATTAGGGATAATTGATACCTCTGTAAGTTTCTCAACAGAGAGTTGATCATCAACATTAAAGACCCTGATAGATTCGATATCGTCACCAAAAAAGTCAATACGGTAGGGTTTATCACCCGAGAAGGAGAAAACATCTATTATACTACCCCTAATCGAGAATTGTCCTGGTTCGTATACAAAATCCACCCTTGAGAAATTATATTCCGTAAGAATCTCTACCAGAAACTCCATGCTCAGAGCATCACCAATCTTTATCTGAAGTGTGTTTTTCCTGAATACCTTCTTGCTGATAACCTTTTCCATAACCGATTCAGGATAGCTTACAACAATACATTTTCTTTTTCCCGAACCCAGGTGATTCATAACTTCAGTTCGAAGAACAATATTTGAGGCCTCAGTCTGTCCGTATTGGATAGATCTTTTATATGTTGACGGAAAGAAAAAAACCAGCTCTTCTCCCAGTATCGATACCAGATCGTTATAGAAATATGCAGCATCCTCCTTCTCTGGAAGTATAATAATGTGGGTTGTATGAAGTGAGTTAAACAGGGCTGCCACCAGTAGCGAACGTGCCGAACCTGTTAAGTCTTCTGCAGCAATATTACCCTGCTTATCTTCTGCCAGGTGGCCAGCTAAAGGTTTGAAATTTGGATGTTTGAGGTAAAGTTTCCCCAGGTCAGATTTGTTCATTTATAATGACTGATGAGCTGCAAAAGTATGTAAGATTATTGAGCTATGCCAATATGATTTAGCATAAAATTAATTTAGCTGTTTTATCAAAACTGCACTATATAAGTAACACGGCCTTTGTATATGGCCGGTTTATACCATAGAGCCGATCGCTGATATTATAAAATCTTAAAAAGGATAGCTGACCGCAAAGGAGGAATGGTTAATCAATCTTTATTCTTAATAAAGCCTTCAAGTCTACTGACCATATTGGCAGACCCGATATAGAAGGGTACCTTTTGATGCAGTGAAACGGGGTTCAGGGTCATAATCCGATTATAGCCATCGATGGCAACACCACCCGACTGTTCGGCAATAAAGGCCATTGGATTACATTCATATACCAGCCTTAGTTTTCCATTGGGATAGTTTTCACTCTCCGGATATAAATAGATGCCTCCTTTAAGAAGGTTCCTGTGAAAATCCGACACCAGCGATCCGATATACCTTGAAATATAAGGTCTCCCTGAATCTTCATCTTTCTCCTGGCAGTACTTGATATATTTTTTTACACCGGCCGGAAACTTAATATAATTCCCTTCATTTACAGAGTAAATTTTTCCGGTATCTGAGTGTTTGATTGATTTATGCGACAGGCAGAATTCGCCGAGAGAAGGATCAAGGGTAAACCCGTTAACTCCATAACCAGTTGTGTATACCAGCATAGTGGAGGATCCATAAATTACGTAACCTGCGGCAACCTGATTGGTTCCGGGCTGCAGAAAATCAGATTCCTGGGCAGCAGTTCCTCTTTCACTTATTCGGCTGTAGATAGAGAATATTGTTCCAACACTTACATTGGCATCAATATTTGACGAACCATCAAGAGGATCAATACATACAATATATTTACCATTTACAGCAAACTCGTGCGTAAAGGTTATAATGTTCTGATTTTCTTCTGATGCTACTCCGCAACATTCGCCGCTGGCAAGTAATGCACTGATAAATACTTCATCGGCATATACATCGAGTTTTTGCTGGATCTCTCCCTGTACATTTATATTACCTGCCTGTCCGAGTATATCTGATAGTCCGGCACGTTTAATTTTTGTGCTAACCATTTTTGCTGCAGTACTGATATGGTGGAGAAGACGTGAGAATTCTCCCTTTGATTTGGGATAATCTTTTTGTCGCTGAATAATAAAATCATCAAGCGTGGTGATATTGTAGCTTTTCATATAGTATTGGTTTGGCCTGCTTAAAAGTACAAAATGAGAAGAAGAAAAAAAATGAATTGGCTTAGAGATGCATCAGAATTTGATACTTTTGAATAAAATAGTAAAGTATGAGAGTTTATAAGTTTGGTGGTGCATCTGTTAAGGATGCGCGGGGAGTAAGAAATCTTGCCAGTATAGTCAGCAATATTGATGGATCTCTGGTTGTTGTCGTTTCGGCTCTTGGTACGACTACCAATATGTTAGAGGATGTTCTGAAGTCTTTGCTGGAGGGGAATCAGGTATATAAATCAAAGTTTCAAAAGATTGCCGACTATCATTTAAAACTGGCGGAATCTTTATTTGGCTATTCTGCGGCAGAGGAATTGCTAACTCCTCTTATAAGCAATATAAATCAGATTATGTCTGATCTCAGGGGTAACGATTATGATTTTTCTTACGATCAGTTGGTATCACAGGGAGAAATATTATCAACAAGGATAGTAGATAAATGGCTTAGTAATCTTAAGCTTAATTCTGAATGGATAGATATCAGGGGGATCCTGATTACTGACAATAAATTCAGAGATGCAGGGGTTATATGGGATGAAACCAGAGATAGGATGAGGTCTGTTTTCGCTGAAGGTGCAGATAAAATTTTTGTCACACAGGGCTTTATAGGTGGTACATCAGACGGTAAAACAACTACTCTGGGACGTGAAGGTTCGGACTATAGCGCAGCAATAATTGCCAATATTTGCGATGCCAGTGACCTTACTATCTGGAAAGATGTTCCAGGAGTGCTTAATGCCGATCCCAAGTGGATGGAAGGTACTAAAAGGCTAGAAAATGTTAGCTATAAGGAAGCGGTGGAGATGTCGTTCTCAGGAGCAAAGATAATTCATCCCAAAACCATTAAACCTCTTCATAATAAGTCGATCCCCTTATATGTTAAATCATTTCTTAAACCACAGGAAAGGGGAACCTTTATTTCGGTAAATGAGAGTATAGATCAGGATGTGCCAATCTATGTCAGGAAGGAGTCGCAGGTATTGATATCTATAATTCCAAGAGATTTTTCCTTTGCTATTGGCGATAACCTTGGCATAATATTCCAGGTTCTGAACAACTGCTCAGTAAAAACAAACCTTGTTCAGGCATCTGCTGTAAGTGTAGCACTTTGTGCAGATAATGAGCCGGGGAAGATTGCCAGGCTTAGCTCATTATTACAGAATGATTATAAGATACTTGTGAATGAGGGGGTTGAGCTATTAACACTCAGATATTATAATGAGTCAGCAATAAATAATTTAGCCGGGGGGAGGGAAGTATTGATTGAGCAAAGAACCAGGAAGTCAATCCGCTTTGTAGTTAAGAAGAAGTAAAATGATATCTTCTATTGTTCTATTTCATTAATATTTCAAAGGCGGCCATATAGCCTACTCCAAGCCTGTCTTCAGTATCGGTCTTATATCCGAAAACAATTTGCCTGACCTTCTTCTCGATTTCTTTTTTAGCGGGATTATAATACCAGTCTTCGGTAAACTGAATTCTTCCAATATTGCTTCTTTCAAAGCCAGGCCGATTCTCAATCTTTCTTATATCGCCCGAAGCCAGTTCTTTACCGCTGTGATAATCCCTGGCTTTAAGTTCGCCTGAGTAAAGACTTTCAAAGAGGTCATTAATCATTTCACTACCGGAAAACCCGGCAACTTTTTCAAGCTCCCATTGATCATCGGTCTCGGCCTTAACAACTACATCGTATATTATATTATCAGCCACCTTTATAAGTTCGGGTGATATCTGGTCTGTCTTTTCAACAACAACCTCCTGTTTACACGACAGGCTGATTCCTATAATAATTACAAGTAAAAAACTTAATCTCATCTCCTGAATTTTAATAATTGGCCCGGAACCTTGTCGTAAATGTTTTGACCATCCCAGACAGTGTTTCCGTTTACAATTGTTCTTATTACTTTAGATCTGAAGCTTGTCCCTTCAAATGGAGACCAGGCGCATTTATATAATATATTATCGCCTGAAACCGTCCAACTGTTATCCGGATCAACAAGGCAGAGGTCGGCTTTGTATCCCTCTCTTATAAAGCCCCTGTTTTCAATACCAAACAGTATCGCAGGGTTATGGCACATTTTCTCCACAATTTTTTCAAGACTTATAATATTCTGATGCCATAGTTCCATCATAGCAGTAAGTGAGTGTTGTACCAGTGGTCCTCCGGAGAATGCCCTGGTATATATATTCTGCTTTTCCTCAAGTGTATGAGGGGCATGGTCGGTGGCCACAATATCAATTTTGTTGCTCAGCACACCAGCAATAAGTGCCTTGCGGTCTGCAGAGCTTTTAATAGCTGGATTCCATTTGATGAAGTTACCTTTATCCTTATATGCAGAGTCGTCGAACCAGAGATGATGGACACATACCTCAGCTGTGATCTTCTTATCTTTTAACTCAATGGTATTATCAAACAGATCCAGTTCATCTGCCGTTGAAAGGTGCAGTATATGCAACCTTGTTCCATGCTCTTTTGCAAGCTCTATGGCAAATGAGGATGAAAGGAAACATGCTTCGCGACTTCTTATCAGAGGGTGGTACTCAGGTGGTATATCTTCACCGTATTCTTCGATGTATGCTTTTAGATTTTTCCTGATAGTATTTTCATCTTCACAGTGGCAGGCTACCAATACAGGTGAGTTCCGGAATATTTGCCTGAGGCTTTCTTCGTTATCTACAAGCATATTTCCTGTAGAAGACCCCATAAATACTTTTATTCCACATACCTCATTTGGATTAATTGACAGGATTTCTTTGATATTGTCGTTTGTGGCTCCAAAATAAAAGGAATAGTTTATAGGTGAGCTGCTGGCTGCAATGGCTTGTTTTTCGGCGAGGGCAGAAGCTGTAATGGTCTGGGGTATGGTATTTGGCATCTCCATAAATGATGTAATTCCACCTGCCGCAGCAGCTCTTGATTCTGAATAGATATCTCCCTTGTGAGTTAATCCCGGTTCCCTGAAATGTACCTGGTCGTCAATTATCCCTGGCAGCAGAAATTTACCGCTTGCTTCTATTATTTCAACATTGCTTATCCCAGGAACAGGATCTTTTCCAAAATAAATTTTTTCAATTATTTCGTCTGAAATAAGAACACTGCCGGTAAAAACTGCTCCTTCATTTATTATCTCAGCCTTATGAATAAGGATCTTTTTCATCGTGTGGCTTATTATATTATTCTTCCCGGGAGGGTCGGCTGTAATCTCTTACAAAACTTCTGAACTTCATTTTTAATACACCCCAGAGAGCTTCGTTAAAGATCCCTCCGCTCATCTTTGATGTCCCCAGTTTTCTGTCAGTAAAAACTATAGGTATCTCTTTAATCCTGAATTTGAATTTCCATGCAGTAAATTTCATCTCGATCTGAAAGGCATAACCCTTGGACCTGACTTTATCCAGGTCTATTGTTTCAAGTACTATTCTTTTATATGCTTTAAAACCTGCTGTAGTATCCTTAACCCTCATGCCTGTAACAAATCTTACATATATAGATGCCATATAAGACATAAGGACTCTTCCCAGGGGCCAGTTTACAACATTTACTCCTGAAACATACCTCGATCCTATCGCAAGATCGGCACCTTCCATGCATGCTTCGTGCAGCCTTACAAGATCGCCAGGATTATGGGAGAAATCTGCATCCATCTCACAGATTATATCATACTTATTTTCAATAGCCCATTTAAATCCACTTAAATATGCAGTTCCCAGACCCTGTTTGCCTTCCCTCCTTATCATATAAAGATTCTTATATTCTTCTTTTAGGCCTTCTACAATATCACCGGTCTTATCGGGTGAGTTATCATCCACAATTAATATATCAAATGCTACCTTTAGCTTTGATATTGCTTCGATGATAGAGGCTATGTTCTCTTTCTCGTTATATGTGGGTATTATTACCAGGTTCTTCCCCATTTCCATACTGCGAAAATAGGCAATTAAGTTTTACGATTTTAAGATTTAACAAAATTTTAAGAGATGAGTACCTTAATGATATGAAGGTTTAATCGTTTATAAGGTATAATGTTTAACTATTTACTTTGCCTGGCTTAAATGATTCTATTGCTATACCTGAACTTATCCTTTTTGATTTATGCCCTCAGTTCTTAGCTTGTGATCTACAACACATTATATATTATTTTATTTTC
>CAZWLP010000010.1:0-6161 GCA_964634565.1 uncultured Rikenellaceae bacterium
TCCCGTGAATTCCTGAAGCTGATCAAGAGTGAATTCACCATTATCAACAAAAAGACTGATTGGCTCATAACTATCCGTACCTAGGATATCGCCCCAGCGTAAATTTCCACCGGATCTAAGCAGGTCTGAAAAACTGGATAATTCAATGCCCTGCAGATTAAGCGCTTCAATATAAGGGCTTTTATCGCTTACAACAGGAACAAGAATATCCCTTCCTATAGTAATAAACCAATTTCCCTTATTTGAAGATCCATAGCCAGGATCAACGGTAAGTAATAATTCCCCCGATTCAAGCCGGGCTCTTTCTATATCATCGGCTATCAGCTCAATATCCAGGTCGACAGCTGCATTCGCCAGTTTATATTCATCCTGGATTGAGACTAAGAGGTCGGACAGATCTTCTGTGGAAAATACCTTCAATGTATCCGGGACTCCGTCTGCACTACCAGGATACATACTATGGCCTGTTCCACTTATAAATGGAATTAAAGCCAGGATACAGATAAACAGTGATTTCTTCATGATTTTATATTTTTTCGACATTCATTGATTGAATATATTTTTTCAACACCTATTAGTCAAATAGGATGCCAAAGCAGTTTTTATGCATCTATATACCTGTTTATCTGATAGTTATATAAATAGTAAATTTTCTTATACCAGCAAATTATGATGCATTATTCAACACCAGTATATTGATTGTTGGTATATATGTCTGATTATGTGTTTGTTATGAAGGGTGTTGAATATTACATCACATGATGAATAATGCAACATTGAAAAATAACACAACCTTATAAGACTATATATTAGATAGTTGCGCTCGGAGTTAAAAGCATTTTAACTCAATAAAGCCACCTGGCTTTATATATTTTTTCTCCTGGGAAATAAATAACTCTGCCTGATTCTGCGAAACGTATATAATATGCCCACCAGGAATCTTCGGCAGCTTTAATATAGGCAATACTACCGTTTAATGTATTATATGCCAATGATTTAACCTGTGTAATATCACCCAGATCGGGATGTTTAATAAATTTTTCCTTTTGCGTATCAAACAGCCATACACTGTTAGCAGTAGATAAGCATAATATATTTCTTTTATCAGTTGCCACAAGGTCATGTCCGCCATCCTCAGGCAGAGCAACTGAGAATTCAAGATTTAAAACAGGCGTACCAGTAATATACTCCAATGAGTAGCTTCTGATCTCTTTAGCACCCAGGGCCCAGAGCAATTTTGTCTTTTTATCCCAATAAACACCATGAGCCCCAAAAAGTGAATCGCTGTAAATAACCACATCAGGATTATCCAGGTTATATAGATTTAACCTGTTCCCTTCAGAGGAGTAGGAAGCAGCTGCAACAAGTAGCTTATTTGATAATAATTCTGCCGAATGGGCATTTGGAACAGAGGCATAGAACAGTGTATTTCCACTTTCCCTTTCAACATAGGCAACACCACCACCCGAGCTGGTAATTAAAATGTTTTTACCACTATTAAATGGTTTGCATTCATCTGTAGTAAGGAATTTATTTCTCATAAAAGAGGGTAATCCTTCACTACCCTCCCCTGTCCATGTCCATACCTTAGCAGGGATATCCTTGCTTATATCTGAGATAAAAACTTCGTCCCAACCGCAAACAACAACAAGGTCTGGGGATTTGGAGGTACATGCAGACAAAACGATTAAGAGAACAGAAATATAGATAATGTTTCTTTTCATAGTATCTGGTTTACATAAGTCCAAATCCCCTCGATTTAAGATTTAAGATTAACGATTCCAGATTCTAGATTTGATAATGTCATCACTGACCTGATCAGGGATCTCCCTATAATCCAGGATATAAACACTTTCGTGAGAAAAATATATCAAAAATCGTTAATCTGGAATCTTAAATCCTCCTAAGCTTTCTTCGGTGCATTTTTCAAGGTATACACCAGGAAGTCATAAAACTTCTGTACTGTATCTATCTTAACTTTTTCATCCGGAGAGTGTGGGAATCTGATGGTCGGACCAAATGAAATTACGTCAAGATCAGGATAGGGTCCCATAATTATTCCACATTCCAGACCGGCGTGTATTGCTTTTATCTCCGGTACCTTACCAAAAAGCTCCGAATATCCGTTTTTCATTGTCTTCAGAATCGGGGAGTCCATATTTGGCTTCCAACCCGGGTATCCTCCATCGAGAACCACATCTGCACCTATAATCTCAAAGACACCTGCAATATTCTTACCTGCGGCATCTTTTGCTGAATCGACCGAGCTCCTTGTCAGGTTAAGTGCTTCAAACTTACCATCAACACATTTCACTATTGCAAGGTTATTTGAGGTCTCTACCATTCCCTTCATACTCTGACTCATCCTTATAACTCCATTCGGGCATGCAAGAACGGCCCTTACTATATTAAACTGGTCGTTAACACCCATTACTTTAGCAGGCAAGTCAGTCTTCTCTGCAAAGAATGTCATATCAGGTTCGGTTTCAGCAAACTCTGAAGTAATTACACCGGAAAAATCCTTAACTAATGCTTCAAACTCACCTGCTTTAATTTCGGGAACAACAATAGTTGCATAAACTTCACGAGGAATAGCATTTCGAAGATCACCTCCCTCAAGCTCAGAAACTCTTACACCTAGTTCTGTTTCTGCATCAAGAAGGAATCTTGCCATAACCTTATTGGCATTTGCTCTTTCAAGCGGAATATCCATTCCGGAGTGCCCGCCTTTCATGCCTTTACCAAAAACCTTGTAGGCAACAACACCAGAAGGAGTATTTTCCTGAATATATTCTTTTTTTGCCGACACATTAATTCCTCCGGCGCAGCCAACATAAAGTTCACCTTCATCTTCAGAGTCGAGGTTCATCATTATTTCTCCATCCAGAACTCCCGGCTGAAGGTTATTAGCACCTGTCATACCTGTTTCCTCGTCGACGGTAAATAGTCCCTCGATCGGGCCATGTTCAAGAGTATTATCTGTAAGAACAGCCATTGTCGCTGCAACACCCATACCATTATCAGCTCCCAGGGTGGTTCCGTCAGCGGTAACCCATTCTCCGTCTATCACTGGCTGGATAGAATCCTTCTCAAAATCAAATACCTTATCTGAATTTTTCTGAGGCACCATATCGATATGTCCTTGCAGGATAATCCCCTTTCTATCTTCATAGCCAGGTGTTGCAGGTTTCTTAATAATTACATTTCCGGTCTTATCAACAATAGTTTCAAGGCCATTACTCTCACCAAAATTCTTCATAAACTCGATTATCTTCTCTTCTTTCTTTGAAGGATGTGGTATCTGGCAGATATCTGCAAAATAATTCCAGAGAGCTTTAGGCTCAAGATTACGTATATCACTCATAATAATTACTTTTTATAAAATATTTGTTAATTAAATTCTTTTAGAAGTTGATCCACCCATTGTTTTATCCTCTCGTCGGTTAAGGACGGTTCAAAGTCCTCATCTACAGGCAAACCTACAAACTTATCGCCATCGAGGGCTTTTGATTCTCTAAAGGTATAATCGGAGGCATCGACCTGACCTATAACTTTAACATCCTTCTCCAACAGAACTCTGTTCAGTTCGCCCAGGGCATCCACAAAATGATCGGCATACCTGATATGATCACCCAGCCCGAACATAGCAATAGTTTTATCAGAGATATCAGACTTCTCCAGATCGTTAATAAATGAAAACCAGCCACTCTGCATTGGATCTGAGTTCCATGTTTCATTACCAATAGTTGCTATCCCGAAAATAATATTATCAAATTCAGTAAGATCATCAACAGAAGCCAGACTAACAGCTTTTGTACTACAGTTATCTTTACCTATAAGTTCAGCAATCTTATTTGCTACTGTCTCAGTTGATCCTCCAAGGGGTCCGTAAAAAATTCCAACTTGTTTCATTATATCCTAATTTTATAGCTATAAATTTAGCAATTTATTTTCACCAATTTCGTCTACTATAGTAACTATTTTATACATCTTAATGTTCAGTAATTAAAAATAAAGTCCCGCGAAACGGGACTTTATTTTTAAATTTAATACTGTTTAATTTTTTAACAGCATATATGTTTATGCCACCCCTGATGGCAATTCAAGTCCATAGCCCTGTTTCTTATCGGCAGCCTTAAGTTTGTAAGCAAGGAATATTGATATTACTCCACACATAACCAGAATTAAAATTGGAATCGTGTAGTCGTATACTTCCTCTCCGGCACGTATAGCCTCCAGGTCGGCCTTATTAACAAGATCAAGTACAGCACCTATGCCCCAGAAAAATAAACCGAGACCCCAGTTCTGAACCGTAAACATAGATGCATATGCGGTACCAAGCCTCTTCTCAGGAACAATTTTTGCCACTGAAGGCCACATTGCAGCCGGAACAAGGGAAAATGCTATCCCAAGACTAAAAAGACCGGCATAGGCAAATATAGGGGCATTTGTTAATGAAAGTGAGAGGTGAGCAAAAATCAGAAGTAATGACCCCAGAATCATCAAAGACGCTCCCTTACCCTTACTGTCGACATAACTACCAAAGATTGGTGTAAAAAGGATGGTACCCAGAGGAATCAGGGATGCTGTTTTAGGTCCGTTTGTTAACCAGAGCTTCAGTACATCTCCAAGGCTGTATATAAAAATTAAAAACAGAACAAATACTATTGCCATTGTTCCATATTTCTGAGTTTTTGTTTTCAGGTTAGCGGGTACTGCCGAAAATCCAATACCAAAAAGAAAAAACGCAACATAGATACTTGCATTACCCAGCGCCTTACTTCCAAAAATCAAAATATCTCCCGTTCCATCAGCAGGAAGGGCATATGCGAATCCAAATTTATTTACCAGCATATCGGGGGCGTATTGTATAAATGGAAATACAGCAGCATAGAACGATACACAGAGTAGTGCTATATATATAAACGATGGATTGGTAGCAAGTTTAACGAGGTCATTAAATTTGAATTCCTCATCGGCTGATGCACCGGCCTCCTCTTTATTTTGTCTGTCAAGTTTTATATCAAAGAAGGTATAAATAATCAGCAATATAAATGCAATACCCATAAGTGTTGCAGCAAAGGTTACAGCTGTAGAAACATGCCCATTAGCAATATCAGGTGAGATAGCTATACCAAGGGCAGACCCTAATCTTCCAAATCCAACATTAATAGCCATAGCAAGTGCCATTTCATAGCCTTTAAACCATTTCACTATTGTCCGGGTTGCAACAACACAGGTAACTTCAAGTCCGGATCCGAACAGAACTCTTCCAACAATCATCCACGTCATCATTGTTTTTGGTTCGTTGCCAAAAAATCCGGCTGTAGCAGCAGCAGAAATTATTCCTCCAAGAACAGCTAGCCCACCAAAGGCGAGTCCGGCAATTCTGATACCCCATTTATCGAGAACCATTCCACCTACTATTATCATACCAAACATATTGGCAATAGTGGTGAGGCCGATAACCCTGCCGAATTGCTCACTGGAGAATCCAAGCTCACTCTCCATAAGGCCCTTTAATCCTCCGTAAAAATCCTGGAACCAGTAGGTGCCGAAGATTAAGGCACTGAGTAGAATAAGCATCAGCCACCTTAGAGCTGCTGAGTCTCGCATTGTCTTTTGAATGTTTTCCATACTTATTATTCTTGATTAATAAATTTTCTAGTGCGGGTAAATGTAAGAAAAAAAGTGAAGGGAGAACAGGGTTTTTAACATATTGAGGTGGTATTTACAACAAAATGAATTCAGTATTTGTTAATAAAAGTATATTCGCAAAAAATTATATAATTGAAATATCTTAATACAATGAAGAAACTTAGTTCCTTAATAGCATCTTTATTGCTCACTATTAGTATTATACAGGCACAGGATGGAGTTAAATGGTACACTATTGAAGAAGCAGATGCTCTTTTAAAAACTGATCCAAAACCAATTTTTGTAGATGCCTATACCGACTGGTGTGGTTGGTGTAAGCGACTTGATAAGGATACATTCTCTGATCCCATTATTTCTAAATATATGAATGATAATTTTATTCCGGTTAAGTTTGATGCAGAATCGAAAGAGCCTGTTACTTTCCTGGGAAAAGAATTTATTAACGATGGTAAGGCAGGTAAGGCCCACCAGCTTGCAGTAGCTCTTATGCAGGGCAGGATGAG
>CAZWLP010000010.1:6261-48902 GCA_964634565.1 uncultured Rikenellaceae bacterium
GGCAGCGTCACAACCTTCCCAAACTGATAAACCAGATCTCTGCTTTTACCGAGGGTTGATCTTCCGTCTGTTACTCTTACATCTACTACTTCGGGGACCCGGTAATATATCTTATCATAGCTACCTGCCTTAGCATTGTCTTCTACCATATTTATATTATCAACCTTTCCGGCACTCATAAGTTCAACCACTACAGGGCGACCGCTAAGGTCATTGGCTTCAAGAACACCATCTTCGGGCGAGAACCTGAAAAGTATAACAGGTTTTTCTTCCATTTCCCTGTCAGGAACCAGGAAAAATTTAAAGGTTATTATTTCAGAACGTGACTTACCGGAGAAAAGACTTATATATTCATTTTCAAGCCTGTTTATCTCATCAATAGCAGCCTTATCCTGCGGAAAAACATTTGCTTCGCCGGTAAGAATAAGGTGTCTTCCTTCTCTCAGCTCGAGCAGAATCCTTGCTGTATTTTCAGCCTGTTCTTCAAGTGACAACTGTCTTCTTCTTTCTAGCACATAGGGTATTCTCACAAATGCTGTATCCAGCTCAACAATCTTATAGCTTGTGTCCTGCTCGATATCATAATATTCATTCGACCCCATATCCCTTATGGCAATACCCGATATATCAGTATTCTCAAGATTTTTACTATAAAAATTTCTGTTTTTATACAGAGAAGAATTGATATCAAGTATCAGGCCTGCTTCCTTGAGTGCCAGAGCATTACTTTCTATTAGTCCATCTGATTCGATAATATAGTAGTTCTCAGGATCGAGCTCACTAAACGACCTGATATTTACATCCTTAAGGCTCCAGATTGTCTGATTATTCTTAATTATATCATTTAATCCCAGGAACTGTTCAGCAAAATTGTGATATGGCCCTGCTGTTTGTATGGTACGCTGTGCAACAACAGTAAACTCAAATCCTGTCTGAGGCAGTGAGTATAAAAGACTCCCTTCGTAAAGTTTAACTGTATCGCCAAGAGGTAATATAGTGGTTTTTACTGTTATGGGTACTTCCTTAATAGTTGAACAGGAAACTACCATCAATATCAAAATTATTATTCCGCTAATTCTTTTCATTATTTTTTTCCTTTCTTATACTCTTAAACGCAGGTCCAATATTATTAATTATATCTGAAGCAATCAAGGATTCGAAACCAATCAATTCTGATGCAAGGTCGCCTGCACAACCATGAACATACACAGATATCAATGCTGCATCAGTCTGACTGTAACCCTGTGAGAGAAGACTGAGAACCATCCCCGTCAGCACATCGCCGCTACCCGCTGTAGCCATACCAGGATTCCCGGTAGTATTAAACCATGTACGACCATCAGGAAAAACAATTGAAGTATTGGCTCCTTTCAGAATTATTATACAGGCCGTATCACGTGCAAGATCCTGCTGCTTTTTTAGTCTGTCGTAACACGAATCAGACTTACCGGCAAGTCGGTCAAACTCACCAGGATGTGGGGTAAGGATAGTGTTCTCAGGAAGATGTTTTAACATGCCCTTATTCGCGCTGATAATATTAATTGCATCTGCATCTACTACCAATGAACCCTTATAGTTCTGAATCAAATTTTCAAGCGCTTTAACTGTATTAGGCTTGGTTCCTATACCCGGTCCCACACCTATTGCATCGTATTTATGCAAATCATAGATCTCGGAGATCATAATATCAGATTGGTCGCATTGAACCATTGCCTCAGGGATTGTAGTATGGATAATATCAGCGGCCGGCCTGGGTAAGTGAACTGTCAGCAAACCAAGCCCGGTTCGCAAAGCTGCACGCGAAGCAAGCACCGAAGCACCTATCTTACCACACGACCCTGCCACAATTAGACCATGACCATTAGTTCCCTTATGATCGAACTTACCCACAGTTTTAAGCAGTGGTTTAATCACCGAATTATCGAGTGCAAAGAAACTTGTTGTTTTTTCTCTTATTGCACGGGGATGCAGCCCGATAGGCAGAGTAATATACTCGCCCGTATAACAGTAATTATCTGCCATATAGAATGACACTTTGGGAAACTGTAGCGTCAGCGTAGTACTGGCTCTAACAATTGAATCACGATCATTCCCTGTATTATCTTCGCTGAATAAGCCTGAGGGACAATCCACAGCAACAACCCTGGCATCTGACTTGTTAATGTATTTAGCTACTTCTGAAGTAAATCCTTCTAGTTTCCTTGCAAGACCAGTTCCGAATATTGCATCAATCACCAATGTCTCATAGGAAAGAATTGGCAGATCATTCACAGAAACTGCATTAATAATTTTAATACCCGTCTTTTCCAGCCGTTCCATATTGATATGCCAGTCGCCGCTTGTCTTAATTGTAAAATTAATATAGCAGAGAACCACCTCATAACGAGCTTCGTACATCATCCTCGCAAGTGCAAGTCCATCGCCACCATTATTCCCCGGACCGGCAAATATTACTACAGAGGTATTCTTCTCTACATTCCGGCTTATCCATTTAAATAATTCACTGGCTGCCCTTTCCATAAGATCTATCGACCGAACAGGTTCATTCTTAATAGTATACCTGTCAATTTCGCGGATATCCCCTGCAGTAAATAGTTTCATTGTAAATTGTTATAAAGCTCCTCTACAAATTTAATCCATATTACGATACACAGAAGAGATTTTATAATTATTATCAGATGACAAACTTTATCTATTCCAATAAAAAAAGATTCATATATTTGTTGGCACTGAATATTAAATATACAAATTAAATACTCGATTATGTTAAAAGATCATCCAAAAGGATTGCTGGTTGCTTTCTTTACTAATATGGGAGAGCGATTCGGTTTCTACACAATGATGGCCATCCTTGTTCTATTCCTGCAGGCTAAATATGGACTGGCAGAGGATACTGCAGGCGACATCTACAGTTGGTTTTATTATGCTATTTACGCTCTGGCCCTTCTGGGCGGAATACTTGCTGACGCTACCAGGAAGTATAAAACTGTGATTTTATTGGGACAGATTGTAATGTTTGGTGGCTACGCCATTATGGCAATACCAGGACTGGCCTTACCTATCACAATAGTTGGTTTAGCTACAATTGCCTTTGGTAATGGATTATTTAAAGGTAACCTTCAGGCTGTCGTTGGTCAGATGTATGATAATCCCAAATATGATGCTGTCAGGGATAAGGCATACATGATATTCTATATGGGTATAAACGTTGGTGCGTTTTTTGCTCCTTTTGCTGCTAACGGTGCCAGAAACTGGTGGCTTAAAACAAATGGGTTTCTTCATGATGGAAGCCTGCCGGCAATTTGTCATCAATTCCAGGATGGCACACTACAGGATCCGCAGCAACTGCAGACACTGGCCGACAATGTAAGCCTTGGTGGTCCCGTAACTGACCTGACTGCTTTTGCTTCTGATTATCTGAATACTTTTGCTGTCGGATATAATTACGCATTTGGTATAGCAGCTTTAGCAATGGTAATTTCACTTCTTGCCTATGTGATTTTTAATCGCCATCTGCCCACAAAAGAAAAGGTTGAAGGAGAAAGAACCATTACATTAACAGAGAGCCCTATGTCTATACCAATAGCACTTCTGGTTGGTGTAGCAGTAGCTTTTGGTGTTGGTCTTCTGAAAGATTTTATAACAGGAGCAGCATTCGGACTTTTTTCCGCCTTTGTTACATGGATGATTCTGCTATCGAAGAAAGATGAAAAACAAAAAGTAATTGCTCTTATCCTTGTTTTCTTTGTTGTGATATTTTTCTGGATGGCCTTCCATCAGAATGGATTAACCCTGACATTCTTCGCACGCGACTATACAGTTAAAACAGTTGATCCATTTACTTATATGTTCTTCGACCTGAAGAATATTTTATCAGTTCTTGCATTAATTGCAGGATTCTTTATTGTAATTGGCAGAAATCGAAGCCTGAATACCAGATTAATGGGTGGGGCTTTACTGGTAGCAGGTGGAACTGCAGCAACTTTCCTCTTCAGAGGCGCTGATGCACAAAATCCTATTGCACCTGAAGTATTCCAGTCATTTAATCCTTTATTTATTGTTGTCCTTACCTTTGCCGTTATGGGATTCTTCTCATGGCTTAATAAGCGTGGAAAGGAGCCTTCTACTCCAAAGAAAATTGGTATAGGTATGATTATAGCAGCTATAGGTTTTATGGTTATACTTATTGGATCCTTAAACCTTGTTTCTCCACACGAATTGAAGGTAGTTGACCCCATTACAGGTGCAATTAAGTTTAATCCGGTACCTGACTCTTCAAGAGTTATGCCTTACTGGCTGATGTCATCATACCTGATATTAACTATTGCTGAATTATTCCTCAGTCCAATGGGATTATCATTTGTTTCAAAAGTTGCTCCCAGCAGATTCCAGGGTGTAATGCAGGGAGGATGGCTTCTTGCTACTGCAACAGGAAACAAACTTCTCTTTGTAGGAAGTACATTCTGGGGCAAACTCGATCTATGGCAACTATGGTTAATATTTATCGTCTGTTGTTTACTTGCCGCAGCCTTTATTTTCTCAATACTTAAGTTCCTGGAAAGAGTCAGTAAATCTGACAGTTAACACTTATTACTTACAAATAATAAAAGGACTGCCGGGAGGTGGTCCTTTTTTTTGCATATAGTAAATCCAGATACCAGAATATGATATATATGCTGTTTAGAAACATTTAATAACAGCCCGTTGTTATACAGCATAAACTATTAAAAGACTAATATTGTCGCTACTAACTAAAACTATAAGTTATGATAAAGAAGACAATTACATTACTTTTTATTTTCACATTAACTGCAAGTATTATGGCACAGGAAGATGAAAGTACGCTAAATAAAGTAGGCGATAAGGCCCCTGCATTCAGGGTAACTACAATTGATGGTAATCTTATCGACACCAAAGAACTGGAAGGGAAGGTAATCTGGGTTAATTTTTTTGCTACATGGTGTCCTCCATGCAAAAAGGAATTACCTGTTTTGCAGGAAAATGTATATAACAAATATAAGGACAATAAGGACTTTGTACTGGTGGTATTGGGACGCGAACATGATGTTGATGAATTAAAAGAGTTTGCAGCTAAATGGGAATACAATCTGCCTTTTGCGCCGGATATTGAAAGAAAAATTTTCTCTCTTTATGCCAAACAGTCTATTCCCAGGAATGTAATTATAGACAAAGAAGGAAATATCTCTTTGCAATCTATCGGTTTTACTGAAAAGGAATTTGCAGAGATAGAAAAGCATGTTGCTGATTTGTTAATGAAATAAAAATCTCACACTAAAAAAGAAAGGACGCAAAATTTTGCGTCCTTTCTTTTTATATATTTATGAAAAATTAGAACCTATGAAGAAGATACTTTTCTTATTGCTTTTTACACCAGTCCTCTTATCGGCACAGGAAAATCAGAAAGTTATTGATGCAATGCATTCGATATCCAGTCATGACCTGTTAGAGTATGTTAAAATCCAGTGCGAGGATAAGTATGCCGGCAGGCTTACAGGAACACCTGAGTACAAATTGAGCGCAGAGTGGCTGGCAGCTTTCTATAAAGAGATTGGACTTAAACCGGCCGGTGATGATAACACCTGGTTTCAGTGGTTCGATATTCCTTATACACTAATCCACCCGGACTGTGGTGTATCACTGGATATTCCTTCCGGTGACGGAAATACGATAAAAAAACATTATAATTATATAACTGAATTTATGCCGGGATCGACTTCAGCCAATGGAATGGTAAGTGCTGAAGTTGTTTACGCAGGTTATGGAATAACAGCACCCGATCTCGACTACGATGATTATAAGGATATTGACGTAAAAGGAAAGATAATTCTTATTGAGCCCGAAGCCCCGATTTCGCCAAGACAGGGTCCGGAAAAATTTAATCCCTGGTTCGAATACTCCTTTCATCAGTATAAACTTTTGAATGCCGTTAAGCATGGTGCAATTGGAATGCTATATAATTACGGTCCTATTGCCAATCCTAACAATGCGTATAACGAAAATTTTATTTATGTTCATGTGGGCGACAGCGCTGTAAAAGACTTATTTGCAGGAACAGGAAAGGATCACGGCGAAAGCATTAAGAATATTCAAAATAAGTTAAAACCACAATCCTTTAATACACGCAAGCATGCTACAATAAAAATGTCGACAACCCATATTCCCGACGGCAGGGGAATGAATATTATTGGAATGATTGAGGGGTCCGATCCCGTGCTAAAGGAAGAATTGATTATTGTTGGAGCCCACCTGGATCATATGGGCCTGTGTTACGAGTTAATACCTGGTGCTAACGACAATGCTTCGGCAGTTGCTGTTATGATGGGAGTGGCTAAGGCTCTTAAAGATAATGGCATTGAACTTAAAAGGTCTGTAATGTTTCTTGCTTTTGGAGCTGAGGAACAAGGGATTATAGGGTCAAAAACATACCTTGAGAATCCGCTGATTGATCTTAAAAAGACAGTATTGCTAAATATGGATGGTGTCGGTGTCGGCCATAGAATAGGAATAAGCGCCGGAAAGGACTTTCCTCTGCTTTACTCTGCCGTTGAAAATTCAAATAATAATTATATCCACAGGCAATTATCTCCAAACTCATTTCCAAACCTGGGAAGGCCAAGGCTTGATGCAGCCAGGTTCCTGAAGGCAGAAGTTCCAAGTTTGAGCTTCTATACTTTTGGATCTACAAATTACTATCATGTACCATGGGATAATCTTGATATTATTAAGCCCGAAATACTTGAAGATATGGCACAACTGATGTTCCTGACTGTTATCGAATTAGCTAATACAGGCAATAAAATCAGATAATAAGAGATGCGACTGATATACTGACCAGTCGCATCTCTCCTACTTCAGGAATTTTTGTTCATGCAAATGGGTGCTCCCCCGGTTGCCCGGGAGAAGCACCGCTGTCCATGATAACACCAGAACCTGACATGAACATAAGCTTTCTAAATCTCTCTTCTTTTTAAAGACGCACAGCTAATTCTTATGCTGCATCAATTTCTAATATTAATGTTAATGGGAGCATAATTGAGACGAAAGACGAAAGACTAAGTGCGAAGAGAGCTACCTGGAGAAAATTTTACCCAATTTCCTGTTAAAAATCAACATAATAAGCACAACAATGCTCCACTGGAAGATGCACGACATAAATGAAAACTCGACAAAGGGCTTATACCATTCTCCAGGTACAAATGACTGAACCAACCACCATACTAAAAGAACGATTGCAGCAATCGGTATAAACAAAGAAATAATATAAACCCACCACTTACCTATTGATTTATCGCCCGGAACACTATTTAATTCAAGACGAATATTTTCGGCCCCCTGTTTAATAATTAATGATGCTATCAATGCCCCGGATACCATAAGAGCAACACCCCATACAAAGTCCTGATTACTTAAGAGGTTAAGGTTTCTTGCAGAAGGAATACCAAAAAGAAATATCAGTATTACTATTATTACTATCGCCCTGTTCCTCCTTAATCCGGCATCAACAAGTACACGCGTTGGTAATTCAAGTTGAGCTATCAGAGATGAAAAACCCGCAAATGTTAAACCAAGAAAGAAGAGTATTGAAAGGATATTACCTCCATACATTTTCTGAAACAACTGGGGCATCCAAATAAATGTCAGTCCTGTTGATGCAGGTCCGCTGGTTTTCATTATATCCAGTACCTCTGCATTATTCATGCCCATATCTGTTTTAAGTACTGCAAAGACTGTCCCGAAAATCATCATGCCTGCAATAATAGATACCGTATTATTTCCTATTCCGGTCAGAAATGCATTTCCTACAGCACCATGTTCCTTCTTCATATATGCCGCATAGGTCAAAAACAATCCCCAGCCTGCACCTGTATCCCATGCATTTTGTGTAAGGGCACTAAGCCATATTCCTGGCTCCCTCAACTGGCTCCATTCAGGCCTGAAAAGATAAGCCAGTCCTTCTCCCGACCCGGGAAGGGTAACTGCTCTTACCAGGCTTATTAAAACAATAACCAGAAGAGTTGGAATAAGTATTTTATTTACTCTTTCTATCGAGCTAACCCCTCTCCATATAGCAAGTGCACCGAACAAAGCCGCTGCACCATGTGTTACAAGAGGCCATACACTACTCTGATATGAATCCCATATAAGCATTGATGATTCAAAGTTACCAGGCAGAGGGTTAAGGGCTATATAAACAAAATAGTAGATACACCATCCAACAACAACTGTATAAAAAAAAGTTATTGCAAGAGGAACAAAAGCCACAAATGAACCAATCCATGCAAATTTCTTTCCCAAACCTTTAACAAACACCCCCACTACACCTGATCTGTACTTCCGACCCATAACATACTCGGAAATAATTAATGGGATGCTCCATAAAAACAGGAAGCAGACCCATGCTACAAGAAAGGCCCCTGCTCCGACATCTCCCCCACTCTGAGCAGCTATTCTTGGAAACCTCCAGATATTTCCGGTACCAACCGCTACTCCCAGAGCACTCAATAATAATCCCCACCGAGATGAAAATCGTTGTCCGGTCGATTTATCTGGCAGCTTATTCATTGGTGATTTAGCTTTTTGGATTTACAGCCTCAACAGCCCTTATCATTTAATTATTCTTGAAATACAGTCAACAGCAAGATCGGAGTCTGCCGAATCAAGACCGCTTATTAATACCATTAAATTATTTTTCCAGGCAAGAAAAATCACTCCATTATATCCATCTTCAAATGTAGCCTTACCTTCAGGTTGATTTTCAACATCGAGATTCTGTCTCGACATATATGTTTGAATCATTGAATCAATATCATTGCTGTTTTCCCTTTCAAACAGATACACAATAAAAGATTTTTCTCCCACCGAGTAGGATGCCCTGTAAGCATCCGAAAGAAAGCTATGCCCGATCACATTTTCCGAAACAAACATCTCCTCATTTATCTTTCTGCCCTCAGCAGGGAATAAATTCAATGCAGCCGGGAACATGTTTTTTGCATCGATGGCCTTATCAACTGCAAGTGCAAGGCTCTCAACCCCATCAAGTGCTTTCTTATTCTTTGAGTAGGTATAAATTTTTATATAATATACCCCCTTAAAAAAGTTCAGGAATCCTTCACCAGAGTAACCCTGCACGCCTCTTTCAATAAAGTTATATGTAGGAGCTCTTTCCAATGCATATATACCAAAAGCCATTTCCGGTGATCTATGTCGGTAGATTTCAAGTTTTATAATATTTTTCTTTCCCTTTTTATACTCAAAAATAGTAAGATCTGTAAAGCCAAGTGCATTATAGCTATCTGCCCCCCCGTTAATATAATCCCAGAGGTCATCCGGTGTATAAACAGGATAAGCTGACTCTTTTTTAAATCCGTCAAGATCAGGCACATTAAATCCCTGCGGCATAGCTGTATAAGTAAATAGAAAATACAGAGCCACTAACGGGATAATAGCTCTCACAATATTATTCTTCATTTTTAGATAATTTAAATTATAAAATCTTTGGGGACCTGATTCAATCTGCTTATATCAGAAATTTTCGTTCTCACATCAAAGCCCTTTGTACAATCAACCTGACAATCACTGCAATCCACACAGGGGTCAAGACCAGTCTCAAGGTCTGCCAGTAATGTTTGTGCCTTTTCAAGATTAGCATATCCATAAGCATACATAAAGGCTCTCATAAGATCCGGAACCGGCAGTTCATTGGTGCATTTTTCCAGGCAATTATTACATGTCGTACAAAATAATCCGGCCGTGTTTTCGGCAATATGAATATCTCTTTTCTCCTGTTCTGTCATTCTGATATCTTTCATAACCTTGATATCCTCATCCAGCATGTTAAAAGCGGTCATTCCAGGAATTGATGTATGTATATCAGGGTTATTAAGTGCCCATTTCAAGGCAGCTGTTGCATTTATAGGCTGAGTTCTCTCCTTATCGAAAAAGCCGCCTGCCATTGTCTTCATAGCCACTATTCCAAGTCCTGCAGCATTCGCTTTTGAGATAGCATCATTAAGTTCCTCCAGGTAGGTAAGATTAAAATTATACCTTGTAAGAACAACATCCCAAAAACCATCTTCTATCATTGTATTAATTACCTCAACTTCATTGCTGTGAGTAGAGATGCCGATAAACTTTACCCTTCCGTCTTTCTTCAGCTTCTTCATAGCTTTTACGATATCCTTATGCCTTGCAAGCTCTTTGGATTCTACTGAATGCATATACAGAATATCTACATACTCAAGTTGAAGTCTCTCCATACTTTCTTCAAATTTCTTAAGAAAATCATCGGCTGTTGTAGCCTCAGTTGGCAAGCCTGTTCTTCTCTCAACCCCGGCAGGTTTAACCTTTGTAGCCACGATAAATGATTCCCTGGGATAATCCTTCCATATATCACCAAGCATCTTTTCATTTCTTCCCCCCTGATATCCGTTTGCAGTGTCAAAATGGATTATTCCATTCTCCATTGCAGCCTTAACCAGACTGGGATTATCTGCTCTCATAACACCCATACTTACGATCGGGACTTTTAATCCGGTCTTTCCAAGTGTGCGATAAATTACTTCCTCATTACCACTTTTCGCCGGAGTCATGGCATATACTCCACCCGATGCCACGGCCAATGAAGCAGCACCGCTAATACCGGTCCTGATAAAACTTCTTCTGTCTAGTCTTTTCATAGTATAAGTATTTATAGTTTTCTTATTCTGACATCAATATTACTTCCATTAAGAAGCTGAACTAATTCATCTGTATTTGTTGACCCAAAATGGTAGGGATACAGAACCACAGGATTAAACATTTTTGCAGCTTTCGCAGCCATTTCAGGACTCATTGTATAAGGCAGGTTCATTGGTAAAAATGCAATATCAATATTCTTAAGTTCTGACATCTCAGGAATATCTTCAGTATCACCGGCTATATAGATTCTCTTATCACCTGCAGTAATAACATATCCATTACCATCGCCTTTTGGATGAAAAGGATTACCCGGCGATCTTTCATGCTTAATATTGTAAGCCGGCACAGCCTCAATACTTAACTGGAATCCAAATTTATCATTAAGGTCAATACTTTCACCATTATTCAAAATAACAGGATTGTCAATCTTATCAGCAGAAGCTTCATTACAAATTACTGTGGTATTATTATCACAAATCATATTTAAGGCCTTCGGATCCAGATGATCGCCATGCGAATGGGTAATAAGAACAAGATCTGCTCCCGGAAGCAGTGTGTAATCACCCTCTCTGGTTACCGGATCGATATGTATAACAATGCCGCCTATTTTAAACATCAGGGTACCATGACCAATAAACCATAATTCAAGTTTCCCGACCGAAGTCTCAAAAACATCGTGCTCATAATCTGTTTGTGCAGAAGAAATATTGGAAAACATAGTTATGCTTGAAATTAAAAATGTTAAAAAAATAATTTTTCTCATAAGTTAAATTATTGTTTTGCTTGAAAAATATACAATATTTTTACAAGATTAAACTAAATGCTTGTGTTTACAAGCATGAAAAAGATGATAAACAGCATTTAATACCATAATATAGTGTCCAGATATCTAGAAAAGTTAATTGAGGAGGGTGAACACCTTAATCAGGATTTCAAGTATTGTATTTCAGATGCGAGAAAAATTGCCCGGACATTTTCAGCCTTTTCTAACAGCAAAGGGGGCCGACTGCTGATAGGTGTCAGAGATAATGGATCGGTAGCAGGTGTATCGAGCGACGAAGAATATTATATGATAGAATCTGCTGCAAATATGTATTGCAAACCGGAAATAAGCTTCAGTACTGAGATATACCGCAAAGAATCAAAAACTGTTATTGAAATTAATATCCCAGAAGGAGGCGAAAAACCTTATCTGGCACATCATAAAGATGGAAGATGGCTGGCATATATAAGAAAAGACGATCAAAACCTGCTGGCAAATAAAGTAATACTTAATATCTGGAAATTAGAAAAAGACAGTAAAGATATGATTATCGAATTCAGGGAAGCAGAAACAAAACTGATCGAATATCTTAAAAACAAGGAATTTATTACTCTCAGCAAATTCAGAAAATTATCAGGGCTTAATAAGAATAATGCAGAATGGGTCCTGGCAAAGCTTATTACACTGGATGTCCTGAGCTACGAAATCAGTGAAGACAACTGTAAATATCTGCCTTCTAAGGAATAGGGAAATGCTTCTTAATTCATTTGCTTTTGGCCTCGTATTTTAGTAATTTTACGATCCGGAAAGCATAAAACGCAACAAATTTATTATCAAATAGTTAGACTTTTATAAGTATTAAATACATATGCACTTACTCGAAATAATTGATAAAATAACAATAACTCCCAGAGCTGAAAAATTGCTAAACCAGCTATTCGACGAAAATAAGCAGTTTGCAAGTTTAATTATCAATGCAAAAAATCCTGAAGAAGCAAACAAGCATGTATATAAATGGGTTTCAGACTGGATGAAAGACGGGCATAAGGATGCATGGTATTATTATAAATATAAGCAAAAGGGCCGTGAGCCCTACAAGGCACTGAGCTGGAGGGAAGTAGGTGCAATAAGGCTTTTGGATTATGTTGATAATGCAGGCAGGGTATTTGAAAACCTGAATAAGAAGATTAAGCAAAGTGTTTCTGAACCAATTCACCTTATATGGATGGCTTACCACCGTGGCAAAGGAGGGGCAAAAGCAGAATTCTTTCTCGACATGATACATCTTCTAAGGCAATTTACAGGAAGTGAAAAACGAGTTAAACCAAGTAAAAAAAGAGTTCTTGAATGGATGGACAGGCATCCTTCCGGGATGGAGCCTGAGATTGTTAAAATAAGAGAGGAAAACAGGGATAGGATACTGAAGATTATAATAAAAAATATTGATAATGAACTGATTAAGTCAAGTACGTATTCATTTGAGCCAGGCTTAAGTGAATCTGCCAAATTAGATCTTGCCAGAACCTGGTGGGATGACTACAGGTTTCATCTTAAATTTGCTATAAGAACTCCTGAACTATTAAACGAGATGCTTGACTACTCCCTCGATCCTGATACCATGTCGTTATTGGAACAAGCGAAAGAGGCCGGGATTCCATTCTTTGTAAATCCATACTATCTTTCTCTGCTTAGTGTAAATACTCCCGGCAAGTACAGATCTGCCGATATGGCAATAAGAGATTATGTTATCTACAGTAAGGAGTTAATCAATGAATTTGGTAGTATAGTTGCCTGGGAGAAGGAAGATAAGGTTGAGACCGGGAAACCAAATGCTGCTGGCTGGTTACTGCCAAATGACAATAATATACATCGCAGGTACAGAGAAGTAGCCATATTAATACCCGACACGTCGGGGCGTGCATGCGGAGGTCTATGCGTATCATGTCAACGAATGTATGATTTCCAGAAGGGTAGATTAAATTTCAATATAGATAAGCTGGCGGCACAGGAAAGCTGGGATGACAAGCTCTCATGGCTTATGAAATATTTTGAATCTGACAGTCAGTTAAGAGATATACTTATTACCGGAGGTGACGCATTAATGAGCAGTGATAAGTCGCTGGCCAAAATACTTGATGCTGTATATGATATGGCAAAGAACAAAATTGAAGCAAATAAGCAACGACCGGAAGGAAAGAAATATGCTGAGATGCAGAGGGTAAGGCTTGGAACAAGATTACCTGTTTATATCCCCCAGAGGATAAGCGACACATTAATAGATATTCTTATAGATTTTAAGGAGAAAGCTTCAGAAATTGGCATTAAGCAATTCGTAATACAGACTCACTTTATATCTCCGATGGAGGTAACACCTATTGTATGTGAATCGTTAAGAAGACTTAATTCTGCAGGCTGGATAGTAGTTAACCAGATGGTATTTACTGCTGCTGCTTCGAGAAGAGGCTATGCCTCAAAACTGAGAAAGATATTGAACGACTGTGGTATACTTACTTATTATACTTTTTCGGTAAAAGGATATATGGAGAACTATCACAATTTTGCCACTAATGAGAGGGCTATACAGGAACAGGTTGAAGAAAAAATAATAGGTCATGTTCCGGAAGCAGAAGCTGAAGCAATCCACGACCTGCCACTTAACGCAGACATGTCTGTTGAACAGATAAATACAATAAGAAAAAGGCACAGGCTGCCATTTCTTAGTACTGACAGAAATATAATGAACCTTCCAGGAGTAGGTAAGAGTCTTACTTTCAGAACTGTTGGAATAACCAGGAGAGGAAGACGGATACTGGAATTCGATCACGACAGAAACAGGGTACACAGTCCTATTATTAATAAAATGGGTAAAGTATCCATTATTGAGTCGAAACCAATAATGAAGTACCTAGATCAGCTTACTGAAATGGGAGAAGATCCGGAAGAATATAAGGATGTATGGGGATACTCAATCGGTGAGACCGAGTCAAGATCCCCTCTATATGAATATCCTGAGCTTGATTATGAACTTACCGATGAATTAACAAATCTGGAGATAGATTAGTCGGTAGCACAGCCTTATATATTTAAATTACTCTGATTCCCATTATAAGAATATCATCAACCTGTTCATGGTCACCCATCCAGTCACGCAATCTCTTTTCAAGAAGATCTCTCTGTTTTTCCATTGGTAATCCCTGAACCTCCAGGATTAGTTTCTTCAGGTTCTTTTTTAAGAACTTACGACCACTATCTCCACCAAACTGATCGCTATATCCATCAGAAAGCAAATAATATGAAACTCCCTTTTCAAGTTGATGTTTATGCATCTTAAAAGGCTGATTCATTCGGGATGAGATACCAATAGGCATACGGTCTGGCTCTATAGTATCAAGTAAAAATTTACCATCTGAGACACTCGACCTGTCGATTTCAAGTTCATCCTTCAAATAACTTATTTTTTCCCCGTCGGTCAGTTCCCTGACTACCCAGCATGGATTATATGCTCCTGAAAATTCTATCTCATTATTCTCATAATTAATTACCAGAATACCAAGGTCCATTCCGTCCTTGGTTTCCTCTATTCCCTCCTCCATCTGTTTCAGAGAATCTGTAACATGTTTTCTGAGGGTATTAAGTATTTTATCAGTGTGTGTGTTATCGGCTTTATTTATAATCTCATCGAGGAAAGATATTCCCAGAATGCTCATAAAAGCACCCGGTACACCATGACCTGTACAATCTGCTGCAACAATATAAAGACGAGATCCTTTTTCAGATACCCAGTAAAAATCACCACTAACAATATCCCTGGGCTTGAATAAGATAAAATATTCTTCTACCTTATCTATAAGTGCCTTTTCGCTTGGCAGAATTGCCCTCTGGATACGGCTTGCATAATGAATACTGGCCTCCAGTTCTTCCTTCTGCCTGACAACCTCCCTGGTTCGTTCGGCTACAATTCCTTCGAGACGTACATTTTCATTAATCAGTCGCCTTGTATATACTTTAATAATCCCAACTATAATCAAAATAATCAGAATCGCATATACTATCATGGCAATTACGCTTTGATACCAGGCCCTGAGAATCTCAAACTCATAAACAGTTTCCTCGCTAATATGCCTGGTTAATCCTTTTGCACGTATTTTAAACTTGTATTTTCCGTGCTGCAGGTTTGTATAATCCTTATATTTTACATTTTCCCACTTCGACCATTCACTGTCAAATCCTTCAATCATAAAACTGTATAAAGTGCTATCATCAGACATATAATTATTTGATGACCAGTGAAATGTAATGTCATTAAGACTATGATTTATTTTTTCTATCTGCGACTTTGGCTGATTCTTCAATAATTTCTTATGCCTGCCTCCTGTTTCTTCGTAAAAGACACCATTAAAAAGTATAGAATCCCCTCCAATTATAACCTTCCTTATTAGTACATCATTATCATATTTATAAGAATCTATTCTATCCAGATCGAGAAGGAATATTTCCTGCTGCTTTGGTAACCATAATATATTATCTTTTAGCATCAGCCTGGCCGTATAGGACTTTGGCATAAAGTAGAATATGTCTATTATCTTTGAACCATCCGGCTTAACAAGGTAATCGAAATTCCTATAATCAAAGGCTGACACCAGTACACCTCTGTCGCCCAGCGATACTACATCATCGTAAACAATATCTTCTCTATCCTCCAAAATATACTTATCCTCAATCTCAAACTTTTCGAGATCTGGATTATATCGGAAAATAGATGAGCCCGTAACAAGCAGAATATTGCCATCAATCTTCTTAATAGACTTAATTTCCATGCCGCTTATTTCCGTACCCTTATATTCGCTTGCTATAATAGTATCTGGTTGAGAGATATCTAAAGTGAATAACCTGTCCATATCAATAGTGCTTACCCACATCCTGGATGGTGATTCCTCTACAACATATTGTACTTTTCCGGGAAATCTCTTATGTGAATATATATGCTTCCACCTGCCATTCGAATACTCAATAATTCTCATTTTCCCGGTCAGGCCCAGGTAAAACACTCCCTTATGAAATTCTGAGCCTGTAATACTGTGTATCCTGTCAGGATTAACATCATCAGAAGGATTTGTAACTATATCTACAAACCTGCTTACTTTATCGTTCTCGTCAAGAATAAATAAACCATCAAGATTTGCAGCGAGAAGAAAATTTCTTTTATCATCCGATTTAAATGGAACAATGGAAAATGTCTGTCCTCCAATACCTTCAATTTCTTTAAATACAACCTTATTTCCCTCGTACTCCTTTTTTGCTATCCCTTTATCACCACAGACATAAACTCCTCCATTAAATTCGCAGATTTCTCTAATCCCAAAAGTGATATTATTTCTTTCATCAAAATATCGTATGGGCATATTATAGGAGATATGATATATTTTCTCCACAACGGTCATCCAGAACTGGGATGAAAGGGATTTCGAACCATCATGGTACATAAAATATATCTGATCATCGTGCAGGCCAAGAGATTCGTTTGAGTATAATTCTACCAGTTCACCTTCTTTGTTAAATATATAAACACCTGAGCTGGTAGTACCGAAAGCAAAGTTGCCATCACTCAATACACAACCATTATATATCTGATCATTTTTAATAGCCTCATTAATATCAGCTGAAACGAAATCTGTTCTGAGCTCTCCGGTCTTATAGTTATACAGGTGTAATCCATTAAAAAAGGTACCCACAATACACCATTCATCATTATATGGTAAAACAGAAAAGCAGTAATCCCTTCCAAAAGCCTCTCCTCCAGGGAGTAATCTTATTGAGTCACCCTGCATAACTGTCAGTCCCTCCCGATTATCGGCAATAAACAGATTATTGTTTACCTCATAAATACGTTGCATGGTATAGTACCTGTCTGCAGTAGTCAGAGCATCAAGAAAATCATTTTCATAATCATACCTGTAGATTGACCTTTTCGAAACAAAATATACTCTATTCTTAAAATACTGTATGTCAAATACATCACCAAGCTTAGCAAGGGCTACAGAATCCAGTCTTGAGCTTAATGATACATATTCCATAATCCCGTTTCCTCCCGGCTCCAGGTATCCAAATTCATAGGGTCCTGAAACATATATTATACCCAGAGTATCTTTCTCCATAGCAAGAATAACAGGATTATTGTTAATCTTAATTGAATTCCAGTTTATACCATCAAATTCAATCACACCCTGTATCTCGTTACCCAGATAAACAATACCACGGTCATCCTTAATAATGCTATAATTCCACTCAGATCCGCCGGTCTGTGCGTAATCGTATGAAACCATCAATGGATTACCATTTGCATTTACCTGAGCATTTACAGGTTCATAACATAAGAACAGACAAAACAAGGGAAGAAAAAGGATAGAGAGCCTGTTTTTCATAGGATATTACTTTCTATTAATTTATAAAGATACAAATCCTTTAAAATTATCATAATCACTATCAATTTCAAAAAATGAACGAAATTACTATCTTGTGCGTTATTAGGTTACGTTTAGGTTAATACGAAGAAATAAATTGAAGTTTTCCATTGCTAAATACGCAGTTGCATATTCAGCTCTTCTCTTAATATGTTCGATCTCGCTAAGTGCCCAGAACATAACTGATGAGCAGGTAGAGGATGGTGCTGTTATCTTGTCAAGGAGCAATAACAGAATCCGGTTATCCTTCTCTGCTACTAACCTTAAATACGAAAAAAAAACAGTAAACAACCAGGAATTCTTTACGGTTGATATTGCGGGTTTTCAGTATTTGCAGGAGCCCGGTCGTCCAAAATTACCTGTTTACACTTCTTTGATCGACCTTACCGGTGAAGAAGTAGTTTCAATCAGGATTACAAAAACAAAGACCAGAAGAGTATTACCCGCTGAAAAAGGTATCACAGGGCTGTTCTATCCAAGTCAGCCCTCAGCAACAAAGAACCAGAATCCACAGGATCTGCCTTTTATTATCGATAAGGAATTTTACAGCAATAATCTACCTTCGGCAACAGATACTGTAGCATTAGATTATCTTGGAACTATCAGAGGTAAAGAGCTTGCTCAACTTATAATCAGTCCGCTAATATACTATCCTGCCGATAATTACTTTAACCTTATTACATCCCTGGAAGTGGTGATAGAGACCAGTACAAAGGGTAGTTCTGATTTTAAAGTAAGTAATACTGTCTTTTCACCAAAGGGAATAAGCAGCAAGGGTATCGGCGACTATAATGAAGATGACATTACTCCTGCATTCACCCTATCTCCTTCGGGTTTAATATTAGTGTCCGACACTACTATGAAGCCCCATCTAAAACCATTGATTGACTGGAAAACAAGGAAAGGTTTCCGTGTTACTGAACTATATATAGGAGAAAACGGACTGGAGAGAAACTTTGCATCCATTAAGGATACTTTAAACAAAATATGGGCCATGGCTGACGAGGACCATCCGCACCCTGATTTTCTTCTGATCGGAGGTGATCTAAGCATCGTACCTAAATCTGAAGGAGCTACTAATCTGTCAGATATATATTACTCAGAATTTGATGGTGGCGGTGATTTTCTTCCTGATATGTATACCGGACGACTTCCCGCTTCAGACACCAGCGAAATGAAGGCTATTGTGGAAAAGATTCTTGAGTATGAATTATTTCAATTTGCCGATACTATAAATCATTTTGAAAAAACCATGCTCATTGCTGGCTACGATCCGGAAAGCGTGGATTATATGGATGGACAGCTTAATTATGCCAGTAATAACTACCTGAATTCATCTAATAATATCACTAACCACCTTTTTTCACATCAAAACGATGCTGAACTTAGGGCGGAGCGATATGATTCGGCCCGGGCTATGTTTAACGAAGGCATCGGATTTGTAAATTATACAGGGCACGGATCACCATCAGAATGGTTATCGACCGGTATTAATTATAATTTTCCCAAAGGACTGTCGAATAATAAACTCTACCCGGTTATTATAAGCAATGCCTGCCAGACAGCTCAATTTAGCAGCTCAACAAATATTGCCACAGAATTTGTTAAAGCAAAAGGCAAAGGGGCTCTTGCATTTATTGGTTGTACAGTTAATACTTACTGGAACGAGGATTACTGGTGGTCGGTAGGGCTCTCTTCAATAAGCTCAGATCCCGGCTATGCAAGCAGTGAACTGGGATTCTACGACCGACTTTTCCATAAAAACAATGAACAACCATCAGATTGGTTTACATCGCTTGGACAGATAATACATGCAGGCAATATGGCTGTTTTAGCATCTACATCGCCCTATAAGAAAATTTACTGGGAATATTATCATCTTCTGGGCGATCCGTCAATTATACCAATGCTGGGAACGCCCACGGAATTTAATATTGAGATTCCGGATTCGATACCAATAGCTTTAAAAGGATTAAATATATCATCAGATCCATTTTCATATGCAGCTATTTCACATTTTGATACTTTATGGGATGCTTCAACTGTTGATCCTTCCGGTAACGTTTTCCTTCAAATCCCGGACATAGCTGAAAAAGATTCCTGCCTTATTGTCGTTACAGGACAAAATAAAAAACCATTTCTAAAGACATTATACTTTTTTGAACCGGATACAGCCTGGCTCGACATAATTGATATCACCCCTACAGATAAAAACGGCAATGCAAATGATGCTGCTGATTATGGAGAGATACTGCAACTGGATCTAAGTATCCAGAATGCAGGTCAGCAAGCTGCCTCTGACGTATATATAAAGCTTACATCTGCTAACGAATATCTCAATATTAATCAGCCTGATTCATTTATTATTGGCGAAATACCTCTACTCTCAGAAATCAGTCTCCTGGATAAATTCAATATAGAGATTTATGACAGTATACCCGACAATACATTAGCACAATTAATGCTTGATCTTTACTATGGTCAGAATGTTGTCAGGAAAACTTTTGAGATTAATCTGCATGCACCTGAATTATCAATAGTTTCATTTTTCCTGGATGATCATCTTGCTGGAAATGGGAATATGAGACCCGAGCCGGGTGAAGATATTGAAATCATACTGAATATTGCCAATACAGGTTCGAGTAGTACATCCGGCAATATGGAGTTGTCAAATTTATCACCTTATCTGACAATTGGAGACCTTAATAATAATACAGGTATTATTTTACCGGGTGATACCATTTCAATTTCATTTTCAGGATCCCTTGATCCTGACACTCCCGACGGTGAGTATATTACATTCAGTTCATACCTCGATTGTGATCCTTACTCTGCAGAAGGTTATCATGGTTTTATTTCAGGTGGCTCAATTGAGGACTTTGAATCGCTTAATTTTAGCACTTTCCCCTGGGATAACAGCGGATCTTTTCCATGGATTATAACAAGCAGCGATTCATACAATAATATTTATTCAGCTATGTCGGGACTAAATAATGCTGATGACAACAAGATATCGAGACTTAAATTAATGCTGAATATTCCTAAGGAAGGAACTCTTTCTTTCTGGTACAGGGTGTCTTCCGAACTATACGAAACTGATAGCATTAATTTCGGTGATAAATTTAGGTTTTTAATAAATGACAGTGAAATGATATCAAGGTCGGGTGAGGTCTCATGGACAAAAGCAGAGTTCGTGTTAGATGCCGGGGTATATAATCTTGAATGGAATTACTCAAAAGACCCTAATGCCTATGAAGGATATGACAGGGTGTGGCTTGATATGATAGAGTTTCCTTCGGTTTCCTTTATTCAGTCTGATATACTTATTGATAGCATTGTATCACCTTCGGAGCCGACTAAAGACTATGAGATTGAACAGGTTATTTGTAAGGTAATAAATGTGGGGCGCGATACAATTTATTCTATACCCCTTACATACGTTATAAACAATTCATTCCCCGTGAATGAATTATTCCTTGCAGAAATATATCCGGGTAAAAGTGCAGAATTAGTCTTTACAGAGACAGCTGATCTAAGTAACGATGGCAAATATATAATAAATATTTATCGTTCCACACCCGATGATTATGCTCTAAACGATAGTATTTATATAAGCGTACTGAGCACTGATATTTATGATATATATACTAACAGTGACGATTTTACTATCGGACCAAATCCATTTAATAGTTACAGTATTATAAACAGTAATACAGATCTGCAGGAGACCAGGTTCAGTCTTATAAATAACATAGGCCTAAAGGTATGGGAATACGAAAAACCATATATTTCCAGGGGCGACAAAGTTACTATCAGCGGCGAAGGTCTTGCAGTTGGTCTTTATATACTGAAAATTGATGCTTTATCAGGATCATATCTCTATAAGCTGATTAAAAATTAAATGAATTAAATAAAATCACAATCAAACTTAATAAGATGACTAATTATATCCCCGACAGGAATGATGCACTAAAACTCTTTATGCGTTACAATAAAAGTGAAAGCCTGTTAAAACATGCCTTATCTGTTGAAGGTGTTATGAGATATATGGCAAGAAAAAATGGCGAAGACGAAGAAAAATGGGGAGTTATTGGCTTGATCCATGATCTTGATTGGGAGAAATTTCCTGATCAGCATTGTAAGAAAACCGAAGAAATACTAAGAGAAAATAACTGGCCCGACGATTATATAAGAGCAGTAATGAGTCATGGATGGAATATAGTAACTGATGTTGAGCCTCAAAACAAGCTCGAAAAAACCCTCTATGCAATAGACGAACTAACTGGTCTTGTCGCAACAAGTGCCCTTGTAAGGCCTTCAAAAAGCGTGATGGATATGAAGGTAAAATCGGTTAAAAAGAAATGGAATGATAAAAGATTTGCTGCCGGAGTCGACCGATCTGTTATTGAAAACGGGGCCGAGATGCTTGGTGTGGAAGTAACTGAACTTATTGAAGACTGTATTGCCGGAATGCGTGAGGTTGCTAAAGACATTGATTTATACGGCGACCCGGTATTATAAGAGCTCCTTTTTCATTCGCTCTCTGCCCTTTGCCCTTTGCCATAAAAAAACGCCTCTGATTAAGAGGCGTCTCTATATTTATTCTTATAAACCCAGGCTTCTACAATTCCCTGATTTTAATATTTCTGAACCAGACGTCATCGCCATGATCCTGTAATCCGATATAACCTTCTTCAGCTGTATCTATAAAATTTGGCCAATCC
Source organism: uncultured Rikenellaceae bacterium (assembly GCA_964634565.1). Lineage (GTDB taxonomy): Bacteria > Bacteroidota > Bacteroidia > Bacteroidales > VadinHA17 > JAUVKT01. The sequence goes on from CAZWLP010000010.1 coordinate 28,908, forward strand.
TTGAACTTGGAATCAGCGCACATCTCTTTCCACTGATCTGTCCACAGGTGATATTCAAGTACATTTTCGCCATTTTGCCAATGTACCACTGTTCCCTTATAAACAAGAATCTTTATTTCATTCCATTCACCTGCAGGCTTTGCATTCTGAGGTACGGCAGGGATAAGGTCGTATAAAGAACCTGCCTGTCTGTTACCATCCTTTCCCAGCTTGGCATCTGGATGTCTTTCATTATCAAGAATCTGCATCTCAGGAGCAGACATATATATTGCTTCTCCTTCGATTTCCCGGGCGAGATAAAATATACCACTATTACCGCCTTCAGATACCTTCCATTCAAGTGAAAGTTCAAAGTTGCCATACTTCTTTTTGGTGATGATATCACCTCCGCCACCACCTGCTTCACCTTTGCCTGAACCTTCTACTTTAAGAGTCCCGTCTTCAATAAGCCAACCTGATTCAGGGAATGTTTCTTTTCCATAGCCTCTGAAGTTATCTGTAGAGCTTCCATCAAATAATACAATCCAGCCTTCGTCTTCGGCTGCCACCTCTTTCTTCTTGCTGCTATCGGCATTACCACAGGATATAAGAAAGCCTGCAATAAGTGCAATTAGAGAAAATAATTTTACTGTTTTCATCTATTTAAGTTTTAAATCATATAATTTATATTACTATTTCGGCATTTCAGCTATTGTCCAACCATCGCGGTAGGTATGCTTAATCATTTCATTTGCAAAATCCTGAGCGTTCATAGGGTCAGTCTCTTTCTTATTGAACGTTGGATGACCATCCTTGATACTGAAGTTATCCTCAAGAACAATTTTTATCTCTTCATTATCACCAATATTTGTAAATCTCATATTTTCACCATCCCACTCAAGCTCTTTATTCAGGCTCTGCAAACGAACGGCCAGAACACCCATAACTACCATCTCATTAAATGGTCCGGCTTCGGAGAAATCAGATTTTGTTTTAACACGACCAGAAGGATTCTCCTTACATGCACGAACCCAATCCATCTCATGACTTGTTTCAACCCTCCTTTCAGTCTCAGGAACTACAGGAGTCCTGCCTGACAGCAACCATGGATCCAGTCCATAACATCCACAGATTAGTTTATCCTTTGTTCCGTGGAAAATAACTCCACCACCTGCATTATTCATACTTCTTCCTTCCGGCCATCCTTCAGGTTTCATTGGCTGCAATCCTCCGTCAAACCATGTAACTTCTACTTCAGGTAGTTTTATCTTATAATCTGAGCGATCATCCCTTGCCGGATATACCAGCTTAACCATTTGAGCATTGGGGGCACTATCCGTTAATAACAGAGTAGACGAACCCTGAACCTTTGTAGGATAAGTCAATTTAAGTCCGGCAAATACCGGATGAAGAATATGACATGCCATATCTCCCAGAGCTCCGGTTCCAAAGTCCCACCATCCCCTGAAATTCCAGGGAGTATAGATGCTATTATATGGGCGCATCTTTGCCGGACCAATAAAGAGATCCCAGTTAAGTGTATCAGGAATGGGCTCTTCTCCAGGGCGATTGAGTCCCTGGGGCCATATTGGCCTGTCTGTAAATGCTTCTACCTTAGTTACCTCTCCTATTTCACCATTCTGTATCCATTCAATAACCTTATTTACTCCTTCGTCTGAAGCACCCTGGTTACCCATCTGGGTAGCAACCTTATACTTATCGGCCAATCGCGTGAGAAGTCGTGATTCATAAACAGTATGAGTAAGTGGCTTCTGCACATACACATGCTTACCCATTTCAATTGCATTTGCAGCACATATCGCATGAGTATGGTCGGATGTTGCAACCACCACGGCATCAATGTCTTTTCCCATCTCGTCGTACATCTTCCTGAAGTCCCAGTACTGTTTGGCTCCCTTATATGAATCCATCTTTTGTTTGGCATAAGCCCAGTCAACATCACAAACAGCAACAATATTTTCTGTCTCTTTTAAAACTCTGAGGTTTGAATTCCCCATACCTCCTACTCCTATACCTGCAATATTTAACTTATCGCTTGGAAGGGTATGCCCTAAACCACTAACCACTGAACTTGGTACTATTGTAAGACCTGCAGCTACAGCAGTTGATTTTCCTATAAATGATCTTCTAGACATTGAGTTTGATTTATTTTTCATTATAAGGTAATTTAAATTTAAGCTTAAAAGTAAAAAAATATACGTTATAAGCCCCAGAAAAAAAGGAAATATCCATTTTCAGGTATCAAATAAAAACAATAAATTGCATCCTTTATTACTGATTTTATGGATAATAAATACTTATCACTTGATGAAAGACCCGAAAAGGGTTTTGTATCTGCTCTTATGGTTGTCTTTGGTATACTCTGCATTGGCACTTCGGGCTGGTGGGGATATTTTATGTTTATCTCCCCTGAAAAACAAAATATATACTGGGTGGCAACAATATTTCTTTTTTTATTCGGGACATACCAGATTTATGCCGGACTTGGTTACGCAAGGAGATATATTAAAATTGAAAAAGGAATCATTGCTATCAGACAAAACTCATTTTTCCCACCCAGAAAACTTGAAACGGGTCTGATATCTGAAATAATTATTCGATCTGCAGATATTCTCTTTGACTACGATGAGGGAAAAAAATTTAAATTAAGACTGGGTATAAGATACCCTGATCTTGGGGAGAGCATTAAATCAGAAATAGAAAATTACGCTGAAACCAATAAAATTGAAGTGTATTACAAGTACGACACATCAGAGTGATACCTGATTTACAAGAACTTATTTCTTTATTGCCCTATAAAATATTCTCAATTAAAAAGTTACGGCTTATTTCAATGCTTTCAAGCTCAGAGTGAGTTCGACACATATCCTGTTCTATAAAAAAATATTTCATCCCTGCCATGTTCTGAAGCTCAAAAATTGGTTCAAAATCAATTGTTCCTTCACCCAGGGTGGCATCCTTTCCGTCTACTGACAAATCTTTAATGTGCCATAATTCAAATCTGCCGGGATACTTACCAAAATACTCTTCAGGTTTTCTGCCTCCTCCGGTTATCCATGCCATATCGAGTTGAAAGGTAACAAGGTCAGTCTCTGTTTTATTTAATAGAATATCATAGGGTGTTTCTCCATCGATAGGAAAAAACTCATTCTTATGATTATGAAATCCAAATTTTACACCATTGGTTTTACACTTTTCACCGGCCATATTCATAAAGTCTGCAGCCCTTTTATATCCATCTAGAGATTTATTCCACTCTTCCGGCAGAGAAGGTAGAATTAAATACCTTAAACCTGCCTGGCTTGCTGAAGCAACAACTTCGTCAATATTATCGGTATTTACCCCGATATGACTACTAATAAGCTCCATACCCCTGTCTTCAACTGCCTTTTTAAATATCCCGGGGTTCATTCCATAGAACTTTCCATCACGGTAATCAGCAGCCTCAATCCAGTTATATCCGAGAGCTGCTACCCTATCAAGAGTAAGCAGAGGATTTTTGCTCATTTCGCCACGTACAGTATATAGAATTAATCCAAGCTTTCTGTCTTTCGTGCTCAAGCATGAAGCAGGCATAAAAGCTAATGCGGCAGATGCAGCAATTGTGGTTCTGACAAAAATTCTTCTTTTCATAATCTTATATATTAAATAATTTCCTCATTATCCCTGTCCCATCTCACTCTTCGTCCTTCCCTGTAAGATATTGTTCCCATATGAGCAGTAATAGCCTCTTCAAATGCCCTGTTAATATTGCACGAGGGCAGATCGCCTGTCCTGATACAATTAATCCATTCCTTAAAGTGCAGATGAGTTGTATTTACCCTTTTTCCTCCCCTGTAAGTATAAAGCAGGCCCCTGCCTGCAAAATATTGCTCAGTAGCAGAGGTAACAGCGTCTGCTGACTTCTTCCCTGGCACATATGATAATATGGGAAGATCCGGATCTATTATTCCGCTCTCTAATTTATCTTTATATCTGGTAGAATTACTGTCGGCATATATTGTCATTGTTTCATTGAGCTCCATAGTAGCATCATGACCCATTATAAGTTTACCCCTGTTGCGACTGTTTGCCAGAGTAGCACTATACATCATTGTCAGGTCCTGACGTTCAAACTCAAAGACTGTATGAAGAACATCAGGGACGGTGCGCCCGTCTTTAAAATAATATATGCCTCCAGACGAAACGGCACTATCGGGAATCCCCAGACCAAGAACCTGATTCATAGCATCATACTCATGGGTAAGCAGGTCGCCAGACAATCCGGTACTATAATCCCACCAGCATCTCCATCTGAAGAATCTTTCCAGGCTAAACTTATGATATGGAGCCTGGCCAAGAAACTGATTCCAATCTATTGTCTTCTCATTCGCCTCAGGATGAATAGGATATACCCATGCACCGTTAGGTGTATTTCTGTTCGTTGTAACTTCAATCAGGTTAACCTTCCCTAAGACTCCATTATCTATAGCTTCACGAGCCTTAAAATAGGCTTCTGTCTGTCTGTTCTGATGCCCTAACTGAAAAACCACTCCTGTTTCACGAATAGCTTTCCTAACCTCATATGTTTCTTCAACAGACCAGCTCATTGGCTTCTCACAATAAACATGTTTACCTGCTCTGGCTGCGTCAATGGTAATAGGAGCATGCCAGTGATCAGGGGTAGCAATAACAACTGCATCAACATTTTTATCTTCGAGTAATTCCTTATAAGTATTATATATAACAGGCATTTTATAAGGCCTTGCGTCAGTGCCCTGACGCTTAATATTGCCACCTGTTTCCTGTGCTCTTTTAGCATAAACAGAAAATATATCACATACTGCTGTAACCTCAATATTCAGATCCTCCTGCTTCAGAAATTCTTTATATCTGGTATCATTACTGTTCTTCAGGGCAGCATCCTTTAATACTTCAATCTGATCGGGATGCATAAATCCTGCTGCACTTGCTATCTGCGGACCTCTTATTCCAAAACCAATAAGCCCCAGCCTCACTGTTTTACCTTTCACCGACTTAAGATCTCCAAGAGCCTGACTTTCGGGCAGATTAATATTCTCTAATATGCTGCTTTTTATCTGTCGGTCATATTTTCTCTTCCTGTAGAATGCGTAGGCAAACGCTCCGAGAGCCGGTAAAGTTGTAATGCCTTTAACTATATCTCTTCTTGTAATTTTGCCAGGATCAGAACTCCCGGACTTATCATTATTTTCAATATTTCTCTTAGCTTTTTCTTCCATAGCCTTATTTCCTTAATTTCCTGATAAACCTGTCCATACCGATAATTTTCGATGTGGGAAACATAAACAGTAACCAGAGAGCAAAAATCTCAATAAGATTTTTATTTACCCACAGGTATGAACCTTCAGACGGAGCTGAAAACTTTAATCCTACCATCGGTGGATGAGAAAAGTAGTAAAGAAATAAAAGAGCAATACCACCGCTTATTGCATACCTCTCCAATACACCCAGCATCAGGCCCAGTCCGACAGCTATTAAACCCCATATATTAAGAAAGTCAACCAATCTCAGTAAAGAAGGGTTTGAGGCCAGGGAAACAAACAGCTCTGAAAAAACTCCCTGTGAATCAAGCAAAAATCCTACAGAAGACCAATCGGGGTTTACTAACTTACTAAATCCTTCATATAAAAAATGCCAGCCAATCAGTACTCTCAATACTACAAGAGAAGAAAGCTGAAGTCTGGAATACTCAGTTAATTTATTTTTATACATCTCCCGGGGTTTAAAATAAAAATTAAAAAGCAAATTTATAATTTTGATCGATGCAATCATATTTAATACAATTTTTATTAAACACCTGGCAATTTACTAACTTACACATACTTTAGAAAAGTAAAAACGAGAGTTTACCTGAGCTGATATAAAATTTATGGAAGCGAGATACTATAATGATTATCCGGAAGGGTCAGTTACCTGCTCTCTTTGTCCGCACAATTGCACTATCAGAAATGGCAAGTACGGTAAATGTGGCGTAAGATCTAATAATAAAGGCATATTAATAAGCAAGGTATATGGACTGGCATCAGCCTTCCACCTGGATCCAATAGAAAAGAAGCCCCTTTATCATTTCTACCCGGGAAATAATATTCTATCGCTTGGCTCCTTCGGATGCAACCTTAAATGCAATTTCTGTCAGAATCATCAAATTTCACAGATAAATAAAACAAAATTACCAGACGGCATTTATCTCTCACCACAGGAAATTGCATCCAGGGCTAAGACACTTAAAAATAATATAGGACTAGCTTTTACATATAATGAGCCTGTTGTATGGTTTGAGTATATGTTTGATACTGCTAAGCTTATTAAAAAAAGCGGGATGAAGACTGTCCTTATCTCAAATGGTTTTATTAATCCTGAGCCACTTAAAGACCTGCTTCCATTAATTGATGCATTTAACATAGATCTGAAAGCATTTGAAAATGATTTCTACCAGAACCAGACAGGGGGCTCGCTAAATCCTGTTCTGGAATCAATTAAGACAATAGCAGATTCAGGAAAGCATATTGAACTAACAATGCTAATAATACCTGGACTAAACGACGATTCGGTTATTTTTGAAAAAATGATCAGCTGGCTAAGTGAAAATTATGGAAGGAATATTATCTTACATCTTAGCAGGTACTTTCCAAACTACAAATCAGAAATACCGATGACTCCTGATAAGAAATTACTGAATCTATATGAGATTGCGAAGAAAAAACTCTATTTCACCTACCTGGGGAACACATCCAATAGAACCGGCAGGGATACCCATTGCCCGGAATGTGGTAATTTACTTATAGAAAGAAAATCTTATACTGTCAACCGAGCTGGTCTTGATGATAAAGGGACCTGCTCAGAATGCCATTACCGGCTTACTTATTACTCTTCTTTTTAGTTATCTCACTTAGCCTTTCAAATAACTTATCGATACCTTCCACAAGATCAATTTTAATCTTCTTATAATATGCTTTTGTCAATTCATGATTCTTCTTGCCGCCAGGATGCTTAATCCTTGAAAAGAGCTCATTTCTAAGTTTCACGGCATCGCCAACAACTTCTGCAAGTTCTTCAGATTTATCCAGGGGTTGTACAGACATCACTGTAAAACAATCCGATATTAATTCAAAAACCAGGTAATCTATATCTTTTTTCAAATCTCTTATACTTGCCATATATCTTTTATTTTAAGTAAATATATAATAATCCGCTTTAGCAATCAAGCCCTACAGATATTCTCCACTGATATATTCTTCCAATAAATCATTATATGCAGACATAAGGAATCTCAATTGCTTATTCTCAACATTAAATATACGATCATCAATCGATCTGACAGGAAGTATCTTCGGCGAAGTACCCGTAATAAAAATCGAATCAACATTATCCAGTTCATCAAGCAGAAGACATCTCATCTCAGTTTCAATATCGTTCTTTTCGCACAGATCTAAAACATATTTCCTGGTTATCCCGGGCAGTACACTACCATCGGGAGCTGTAATAATTATATTATTTACTATAAAGAAAACATTCGACTTACTACCCTCTGTTATGCAATTATGCGAGTTTACCAGAAATGCTTCATAAGCGCCTCTTCTTATAAGCGTGTCGTATATCTGTGACCTGAGTTGATAATTATAAATTTTTACATCAGGATTGGTCCTTATAGCCTCAAATAGTATGGTTTCGACCCCTGATTTATACAAAGATATATCCGGATAGAGAGCATCAATAAAATATATCAGACTATATTCTTCTTTCTCTGTGTAGTTAAATGATATCTTAATATTCCCCTCCTCAACAGATACTTTGTTTATTAAATTATATACAGCATCCGATACTTCTTCCTTTTCGAGAAGCATCTTTTTTGAGCTTGCCCGAATACTATGTTCGAGCCGGTCAAGATGATCCTCAAGAAAAACAGCTCTCTTTTTTATTACCCTGACAACCTCATAAACAGAATAAGCTGCATAGAATAATAAGATATCTGTTTCTTTTCTATTTCTTTCCAGACCATTATAAATTATTAAATCACACCGACTTTCATTCATTAGCAAAAATTTTCTATAAAAATATGAACAATCTTACATCAAGAGAGCATTTTTTCTAATTATCTTGACATGAAAAATCAGGTCAATTGTATTCAGTAATCGACATAGAAACAACGGGTGGTAGTCCAAGAACGGAAAGAATAACCGAGATAGCCATCTTTATATTTGATGGTAAAGATATTGTCAGAGAGTATTCAACCCTTATTAACCCTGAACGAAATATTCCATATTTTATAACAAACCTTACCGGCATAACCAACGAGATGGTAGCAGATGCTCCGAAATTTTTTGAAGTTGCCAGAGATATTGTCGAGATAACCGAAGGAATGATATTTATTGCACATAACGCCAGGTTTGATTATTCATTTATCAGGCAGGAATTTAAAAATCTTGGTTTCAACTTTAAAAGAAATATAATCGATACTGTAAGCCTGAGCAGAAAATTACTTCCAGGCCATAGATCCTACAGCCTGGGTAAGCTATGCAAGGAATTAAATATACCAATAAATGGCAGGCACAGAGCTGCCGGAGATGCCCTGGCCACCGTCGAACTATTTAAAATATTACTTGAGGCTGATAAAGCAGAAGAAAATGACTTAATCAAAAATACCAGAAATTCCAAACTGAATCCGAAGCTGGATGTGACAATAATGGACAAGCTCCCGGAAGAACCAGGAGTTTATTATTTCTACAACGAAAATCATGATCTGATCTATATCGGAAAAAGTAAGAATATCCGATCGAGAGTACTTACTCATCTGTCCAATAACACATCCCGCAGGGCAATGGAAATGAGAGACACTATTGCCTATATAGACTGGGAATGTACCGGCAATGAATTAATTGCACTCCTGAAAGAATCTGAAGAAATAAAAATTAATAAACCAATTTACAACAGGGCTCAAAGACGTACCGGATATCAGTGGGGAATATATTACTACGAAAATAAGCATGGCTATATTTGTCTGGATGCAAAAGCACTGAAAGAAGACAGTAAACTTCTATCTGTTTTTACATCAAGGGAAAGGGCAAAAAATCAGCTAAAGACAATTATTGAAAAATATAATTTATGTCAGAAATTTTGTGGTCTGTATGATGCAAGCGGATGCTGTTTTCATTACCAGGTTGGGATATGTAAGGGTGCCTGTTGTGGCGAAGAAGTACCTGCTGCATATAATATAAGAGCAAGGGAAGCAATAAATGGATTCTTATTCAGCAGCGAAAATTTCCTGCTGATTGACAATGGAAGGAATAAAAATGAAAAAACCGTTATAAAAATTGTAAATGGCAAATACAGGGGATATGGTTTCTTTGATATAAATGAGGTTGGCTTTGGATTAAATGCGATACATGAGGCTGTTAAGCCGGCCGATGATAACAGGGACATTCAGATAATACTTAAAGGATATCTGAAAAAGAACAATGTAGAAAAAATAATAAGGTTCTGATCCATTTATTATCTTTACAGATATGAACTCTCTTACAAATAAATAAATAAAATAATCAAATGCCAATTTTCAACAGACACACTAAAAAGATCATCTTAAAGATCGATGAATTCTTCGATATAGTGGATGAGGGTCTACTTATATTTAAGGAGGGTGTTAAAAACTACCTTGGCAAGAACATGGATCTTTTTGAGGAGCAGATATCGCGCATAGACCGTCTTGAAGCAAGAGCTGATAAACTACAGAAATCTATTGAGAACGATATGATAATTCATACCATACTTCCACAGCACAGAGGTGAGGTTGTTACACTCCTGGAGGGAATTGATGATATTATTGATACCTGCAAGGAGATACTTAAACAGTTCGATGTCGAAATACCGGATATTCCTGAATCTCTTCACCCTGATTTTATCAGCCTGACCGAGGTTGTAACAAATGCCGGGGAAGAACTAATACCGGCAGCCAGAGCATTCTTTAAGCAGCCTCATACTGTCAGAGATCAACTAAATAAAGTATATTTTTACGAAAGAGAAGGCGATAATCTCTCTAATAAGATCAAGAAGAATATATTTCATGAACTAAATGATCTTTCTCTTGCAGAGAAATCACACCTCAGGTACTTTGCTCATCATATTGAAAGACTTTCTGACAAAGCCGAAAGCGTAGCGGATATTCTTACCAGCCTTTCAATAAGAATGGTTATGTAATCTAAACAAGCGATAATATGATGTTATTCTTTTTATCGAGTGGTTTGTTTTTAGGGTGGTCGCTGGGAGCTAATGATGCGGCAAATATATTTGGGTCAGCTGTTGGCTCACGGATGGTCTCTTTCAGAAAGGCTGCAATAATTGCCTCAATATTTGTTATTCTCGGAGCAGTTTTTCAAGGCCAGGGGGCCAGTCATACACTCGGGAAACTGGGAGCAGTAAATGCAATCGGAGGTTCTTTTACAGTCGCTCTTGCAGCTGCTCTTACAGTATATGGCATGACAAGAGCAGCGATACCCGTTTCAACTACTCAGGCTATAGTCGGAGCAATTATAGGGTGGAATCTATTTACAGGTAACCAGACAGACAGCTCCTCCCTTACAAAAATTGTATCAACCTGGATATTCGGACCTTTATTAGGGGCAAGCTTCGCTATTATATTATATTTTATCCTCAGAAAAATAAAAAGATCAGCCAGAGTACATATGATTCGTTATGAATCGTGGATAAAAACAGGCTTGATAATAGTCGGGGCATTTGGTGCATACAGCCTTGGAGCAAATAATATTGCAAATGTAATGGGAGTCTTTGTTCCTTCAGTTAATCTTCCAGAAGTAAACCTTGGGATTTTTTCGCTTAATAGTGGTCAGCAGCTGTTTCTGCTGGGAGGAATAGCCATTGCTGCAGGAATAATTAGTTACTCGGAGAAAGTAATGAAAACTGTTGGAAATAATCTTATGGAACTAAATTCTGATACAGCCTTAATTATTGTGCTTTCTCATTCCCTGGTACTATTTATTTTCTCTTCTACTGCCCTTTCCAATCTCTTTGTAAGAATCGGGCTCCCTCCTATTCCGCTTGTACCTGTTTCCAGCTCCCAGGTAATTGTCGGCTCAATACTCGGAATAGGAATTATCAAAGGAGCAAGAAACATTAAATTAAAGACACTGAGGGATATTTTCGCAGGCTGGGTAATTACACCGCTGATAGCATGCTTAATTTCATTTATTTCCCTTTTCTTTGTACAGAATGTATTCGATATCGAGGTCGTAAGCCGGGTTGATAAAGAAATTACATCACATAATAATCAGCAAAATCAAATTGTGATAAATGGGCAGGGAGATTGAAAGAAAATACCTGGTAAAAGGCGAATATAAGAGCATAATAGATTACTCAATACCTATTAAACAAGGCTATATTCTGGGTGATAGTAACAGAACCGTAAGAGTCAGGTTAACAGCTAAGAAGGCCTATCTGACTATTAAAGGCAAACAAGACGGAATAAGCAGGTTTGAATGGGAAAAAGAGATTCCTGTTGATGAAGCTGAAGAGCTGCTGACTCTATGCTCAGATAATATTATTGAAAAAACACGACATATAATTAAGCACGGAAAGCATACTATTGAAGTGGACGAGTTCAGGGGCAAAAATACAGGCTTAGTACTGGCAGAGATTGAACTTAATTCAGAAGATGAGAATATTGATCTCCCCGATTGGCTGGGAGATGAAGTATCGTATGATTTCAGGTACCACAACTCTAATCTTAGCATAAATCCCTTCTCTGACTGGGATAAAAAAAATAAGATTCAGGAATTATAAGAGACAAATTATAAATAACAAATATTAATAGTACCATATTATGAAAAAAGGAATAGCAAGTTCATTATTACTTACACTATCTATCTTATCCTCTTTAGCACAGGTTAATAATCAAAACGAAAAAATAAAGAAAGAAATAGAAAATCAGATTCAGGAGCACAGGGTAATTTATAACGACCTTCACCAGAACCCCGAGTTATCGCTAATGGAATTCGAAACATCAAAAAAGATGGCATCTCAACTCAGCGCAATGGGCTTTGAAGTAACTTCAAATGTCGGGGGTAATGGAGTAGTTGGTATTTTTAAAAATGGTTCCGGCCCAATAATAATGCTTAGAACTGATATGGATGCACTTCCGATAAGTGAGACAACAGGTCTTACATATGCAAGTAAGGCAGTTAAGAAAGACAGGCAGGGGAACATGATGCCTGTAATGCATGCCTGCGGACATGATATGCACATGACCCTATGGCTTGGCACCCTTCAAACTTTGGTTAAGTTGAAGAAGGAATGGAAGGGCACAATTATGGCAATTGCCCAACCAGCCGAGGAAGTCTCAGGTGGTTCAGCCCAGATGATTGCCGACGGACTTTTTAAAAGATTTCCTGCTCCGGATTATGCTCTTGCCTACCACGTGGCTCCGGATATCCCGGCTGGCAAAATAGGATATGTTCCGGGAGCCTTTGCCGCAGGAGTAAATAATGCTGATATATATGTTTACGGAATTGGGGGGCACGGTGCCATGCCAAATACTGCAATAGACCCAATAGTATTGTCTTCACAGATAATTATGGGACTTCAAACCATCGTAAGCAGAAATATTAATCCTGTAGATCCGGCTGTTGTAACAGTAGGGTCTATACACGGTGGTACAAAACACAATATCATCCCCGAGGAAGTAAAAATGGAGCTTACCCTAAGATTCTTCACCGACGAGGTATACGGACAAATACAGGAATCTATTTACAGAATATGTGAAGGAATGGCAATTGCAGCAGGCGTACCGGACAACTTGCTTCCACTTGTTCTTATTGGAGACCAATATACTCCGCCCACAACAAATAATCCTGAACTGGTAAATCGTGCTGTTATCTCAATGAAAGATATGCTGGGAGATGAAAATATAATCAGGGCAGGACTGGGTACAGCAGCGGAAGATTTTGGGAAATACGGACGTACTGAAGAAAATATTCCGATCGCAATGTTCCTGTGCGGTTCGACTTCGAGCGAGAGATATAAGAAAATTATTGATAGCGGCAATCATCCCCCCGCCCTGCATAATCCTGGCTACTACCCTGATTTTGAACCTACTTACAAGTCAGGTGTCGCAGCCATGACAAAAACAATGATTGATCTGTTCAATAATAATTAAGAGATTTGCTGAATTATTAAGCATCAAATATCTACTACAATGAAAAAATATGTTACTTTATTATTACTAATCTTATTTTGTATTGGAGGAATAATGGCACAGGATCGGATAACAGGGCATGACTTCGCCACAAGATCAGAGGTAATTGCCGAACATGGTATGGCTGCTACCAGTCAGCCCCTGGCAACACAGGTTGCACTGGATATCCTTAAAAAGGGTGGTAATGCGATTGATGCAGCTATTGCAGCAAATGCGGTGCTTGGGCTTGTAGAGCCTACAGGATCTGGTGTTGGAGGTGATTTGTTTGCCATAATATGGAGTGCAGAGAAAGAGCAACTTTTCGGACTTAACGCAAGTGGAAGATCACCAAGATCACTTAAACTGGAATATTTTACTGAAAAAGGTTATGAAAAGATTCCGGCATACGGCCCCCTGCCCGTATCTGTTCCAGGATGTGTTGATGGATGGTATGAGATGCATGGTATGTTTGGCAGCCTGCCTATGGAAGAAATCCTGAGTCCTGCAATAAATTACGCCAGAAATGGATTCCCGGTTACGGAACTAATAGCATATTATATGCAAATAGGGACGGCCAACCTGAAAAGATTTCCTAATATTGAAGAAGTCTATATGCCGGGAGGAAAGTCTCCTCAAAAAGGCGATATATTTAAGAATCCTGCACTGGCAAACACCCTGGAAAAAATTGCCAGGGGAGGAAGGGATGAGTTTTACAGGGGCTCAATTGCTAAGACCATAGACAAATTTATGAAGGAACAGGGAGGCTTCCTTACATATGAGGATATGGCCAGGCATCACTCAGAATGGGTTGATCCCATTTCCACGAATTACCGGGGATATGATATCTGGGAGCTACCTCCCAACGGACAGGGAACAGCAGCCCTGCAGATACTTAATATACTTGAAGGTTATGATATCAGAAGCATGGGCTTTGGTTCAGCCGAATATATACATCATTTTATAGAGGCTAAGAAACTTGCGTTTGAGGACCGAGCAAAATATTACGCAGATCCCTCCTTCTACGATGTACCTATTGAACAGCTTATTTCAAAGGAATATGCTTCGAAGAGACGCCAGCTTATTAATCCAGAGAGAGCTGCCCCCAGCTATAAAGCAGGTAGAATTGAACAGGGCAACACTATTTATATGACTGTTGCCGACAAATATGGTAATATGGTGTCGCTTATCCAGAGTAATTACAGGGGACTCGGTTCGGGTATGTGCCCTCCCGGCCTTGGATTTATTTTCCAGGACAGAGGTGAACTCTTTAGCCTTGAAGAAGGACATGCAAACGTATATGCACCGGGAAAAAGACCCTTCCATACTATTATTCCGGCCTTTATTACAAAAGATGGTAAACCCCTAATCAGTTTTGGTGTTATGGGAGGAGCAATGCAACCCCAGGGTCATGCTCAGATAGTTATTAATCTTGTTGATTTTGATATGAACCTGCAGGAGGCCGGTGATGCTCCAAGAATGAGGCACGTAGGGTCTTCACAACCTACAGGCGAGGTAATGACCGATGGAGGAACAGTTAACCTGGAAAGTGGAATAAGATGGGAAGAGATTCAGAAACTCTTACAAAGGGGACACAAAATTCAATGGGACCTGGGTGGATATGGTGGGTACCAGGCAATTATGATAGATCATAAAAGAGGAGTATATTTCGGCGCCTCGGAGTCGAGAAAAGACGGTCAGGCAGCAGGATATTAGGGTTCTGAATCAGCTCTTATGATATCGACGGTATAACAAAGCCTGTGTGCAACTTAAGAAGATGGAAGAGTTCTATCAAATGATGATATAGCTCCTAAAAGAGAAGAAAATGCAGTAATCAGGAAAAATGTAAAACTTACTGTAACTGCAAAATTCTTATCGAGCAGAAAGAAATCTGACAGGTAGAGGAACACGAGCTCCCTGATGCCAATACCCCCTATTGAGACAGGTAACATTGCTGCTATGGATGAGATCAGAAAAACCAGAATATACTCCGGGATATTAATTTTCTGACCGAATGCCAGAAGTATAAATAATACTGCAGATATCTGTAAAAACTGTACCAGGAAAGACCAGCTCAGCATTTTTAAAATAAGCTTCTTTAAACCCGGACTTATTAGATATACCAGGAGTATAAACCCAATAATTACGAACGGAATACCAATATATACAACATAGGTATACTTATCAGCCAGACTTGTAAATAATATACATATCAAAGCCAGGATTGAGAGTGCAGCCACTCCAGCAACCCTGTCCATAATAATTGCTGCAGCACTGGTTTTTAATCCTTTGCCATGTAATCGGTTAATAATAGCGGTTTTATATACATCTCCTCCAATCCCTCCGGGAAGAAAAAGATTATAGAACATACCGGTCCAGTAAAGTTTAAGATTCTGCCACCAGTGAATATTAACTTCATATTTTCTGAGAATCAACAGTGTCCTGAACGACGCTCCCAGCTTTGAACCAATAAACATTATCAATGCAACAATAAGATAAGGCAGGTAAGACTCTAAGAGAATATCTGCTATATCAGTAAGACTTACCTTTTTTAGCACATATATCAGAGCCAGCACAGAAAGAATAATTTTTATTCCTGTAAGTATCTGACTTTTATTCTTTTTACTCAGCTTTAACAACTCGCTTTATTTTATATGGTTTTAATCTGTCTGTTTCGTAAGTGGTTCTTATTACAGCATCAAGTAACAGTCCTGTAGAAATAATCTGGAAACCAAAAAGCAGCATAAGGATTCCAAGAAGCAATAATGGTCGGCCCCAGATATCATGGCCTCCAAGTTTTTCGATTAGCATATAGATAAGGATCGCCATCCCAATAAATGATGAAATAAACCCCAGCGTACCAAAAAGGTACATTGGCTTCTGCCTGTACTTTCTGATAAAATTCATTAAGATCAGATCACTGATCACCTTAAAAGTCCTTCCCAGTCCATATTTTGATTTTCCGTGTATACGGGGATGATGACTTACATTCACCTGTTCATATCTGGCTCCTTCAAGGGCTGCCAGTGTAGGTAAGAACCTGTGTCTCTCTCCGTATAAAGGTAATTCACGAAGAACATCTGCCCTGAATAACTTGGTACCACAGCCATTATCTTTTATGCCCGTTCCGGATATTATCCTGATTACCCAATTTGCAATCCGGGATGGTATTTTACGCAGAAAAAATCCATCAAACCTGTTTGCACGTATACCGGTGATAAAGTCACAATCCTTCTCTAATATCAGATCATACATTATGGGTAAATCAAGCGGATCGTTCTGTAAATCACCATCCAATGTTCCAATAAACTTGCCTTCTGCAATATCAATTCCTGCTTTCAGCGCAGCTGTTTGTCCGTAATTTCCCTTTAATTCAACCAGAATAACTTTAGAATCAAGGTACTTCTTTACCTCAGTTATTGTATTATCTGTAGATCCATCGTCAACAATGATAATTTCATAATCAAATATTGCTTTTTCAAAGACCTCGCTAATGCGATTAATTAGCGGACTGATATTTTCTTCTTCATTATAAACTGCTACAACAACAGATAATTTTGTCATATTTAATATATTTTCAATAAGTATATCTTACTTAAGCTCCCTTCCCTTGTTTTGGGATTCAAAAATTTAAATGAAACATTTGTAAGCTTCTTATATGGAAACTCATAGGTCTTTAATATATCATCAGGATAATTTTCGCTTATTTCATTAAATCCTTTCTTACCGGTAATTATCCATGCCGTGCCGGATGAAAAAATCAGATCAAGCTCTCCTTTATCAACAAACTCCGATACCCGGTCAGCATAAAAATAGGTTTCAAAATGAGGGTAGTTGTATGTATAAAGCATTTCACCTTCAGAGACCTGGTTATACTTGTAACAGGCCTGTATCGCTCCATGGTACTTTAAGGCAGATGGCATGTAAGTGGTATTTACTGCAAACGACAACAACAGGATCGACATTGAAAGCGGAATAAGAAGCTTTTTAAGCCTGTCCGGCTCAGATACAAAGGCAATAATAGCCGATAGCCCTGCAAGAATCATAAAGGCCGGAACATAAATATTATTAACCGGGAAGAAATAAATTATAATAGTAAAACTGAGCAGGCAAAGCAATGATGATATTATTAAATTAAAATAAGAGGCAATCTTAAGATATTTTTTCTCCTCAAGGGATGTTATTCTTACCAGATAGGATGATGTTATAATTGAAATAAAAGGAATTACCGGCAGAAGGTAATGTGGCGATTGTTGACTTGATACTGTAACCAGTATTGCCAGGGGAATAATAGCAACATAATTCAAACTATATTTAAGTCCCTTAAGCCTGAATCCATTTTGTCTCCATCTCTTCCAATCGTACCAGAAAGCCATAAGAGAATAAAACGACCAGGGCAAAAATAAGTAGAGGAAAGTATGAAAAGAAAAACTGTAATCGTGACGAAAATCAGAATACTCACCCCGTAACCTGTCAACATTATTCGACCAGAAGTAGAATCTTATGCCTTCCCATCCAAACTGGTCATAAAGCCCTTTAAGAGCAGGTGATATAACTACAAAAAGAATAAGCGCTCCAAGAATCCACTTAAAGGAGAATATAGTTTTAAAATCCTTCTGAATAAACAAATAGCCTCCAATTGCAGATGCAGGTACAGCAAGTCCTATCAAGCCTTTTGAAAGCATGGCCAGACCAATTCCCAGGAATCCCCCAAAAAAATTGAGTGCTTTTCCGGAATGTAAAAATTCCATAAGCTGCCATGTTCCAAAGATAATATTAGCAGTAAGCAGCATATCTGTGTGTACATCCATATTATAAAGCAATACTGCCTCACTTGTCGCTAAAAGAAAAGCTGCAATAATTCCTGTCTTACGATCAGACAGCAATCTCCCCAGCCTGTAGGTTGAGTAAATTCCAAGTATTGTAAAGAGTAAGGTTGGAAGCTTAAATGCTACAATAGAGACTCCGAAAATTTTAAAAAATAAAGCTGAAAGCCAGAAATGTAATGGTGGTTTCTGCAGGTAAGGATCACCATGAATTTTCAGGTGCAAAAAGTCTCCGCTATCGTAAATTTCCCGGCTTACCGCTGCATATTTAGCTGAATCTACAGTAGTCTCAGGTAATAATCCCGTAAAATACACAACAGATAAAGAGGTGAATAAAATGATATAGAAAAATTTATTCTTCAAATCAGACCTGGTTAGTGATATATCACCCTGTTAATTTCCTAAAACTAAAATACAATATTATCACAAGATATCATATTCTTAGTAAATTATTAAGTGTTGAGTATGTATATGCCTGAATATCAATAGATAGCAAAGCTACATATCAATGTTTGCAGCCTCATCAGTTTCGGAAGCCTTCTTCTTATTCCGCCTTACATAAGAAATAATAATATCTGCAATCAGGTAAGCAAAGATAATGCCGTATAAAGTCGACCAGTACCATACAGATTTAATCGGGCAGGTACCAGACTCACAACCAACAAAGCGCCAGTAAAGAAAGCCTGCCAGTCCACCAATAGGGACAAATATTATTTTCAGTATATTATTTTTCGCAAAAGTTCTAAAATCCATATTCAGATGTTTATACTAATATAACCCTCAACTATTACTATTGTTTTGCTTAAGATTATTTAAAATGAATTAAATATATCCCGCCTGTCTTAAAATATTAAAATGTCGGCCAAAATTATACTAATTCTAACTAAACTGCTAATTTTAATATTTCTTATAT
The DNA here is from genome assembly GCA_964634565.1 of uncultured Rikenellaceae bacterium. Lineage (GTDB taxonomy): Bacteria > Bacteroidota > Bacteroidia > Bacteroidales > VadinHA17 > JAUVKT01. The sequence continues at coordinate 47,845 of CAZWLP010000010.1, forward strand.
TAATCAATAAAGTACTTAATATATTATCAGTTAATGGCAACCAGGAATCAGTCGCTTAAATCATATAACACTCTTGGTGTGGAAGCATCTTCAGATCTATTTATAAAATTGAAAAGTGAAGAGGAGCTGGTATCCATGATAAGAGAAAAGAATCTATCAGCTAACAAAGTGATGATCCTTGGGGGTGGAAGCAATGTTTTATTTATTCAGGATTTCGAAGGCACTATTATTCATCCGGAGATGAATTCAATTACAGCTAAAAATATCGACGCCAACAATGTATTAGTCGTATGCGATGCAGGAGTGGAGTGGGATAAATTCGTTGAATATTGTGTCGAAAACAACTATGGTGGAGTGGAAAATTTATCAAATATTCCTGGAGATATAGGAGCTGCTCCAATTCAAAACATTGGAGCCTATGGCGTTGAGGCAAAGGATACTATAGAGAGCGTAAGGGCTATCGACCTTAATAGCGGAGATGTGCGGATATTTAAAAATAATGAATGTGGCTTTGCATATCGCCAGAGCATTTTCAAGGAAGAATATAAGGGGAGGTACCTGATCAGCTCTGTAGCATTCAAACTTTCCAGAAATCCTGAAAATTTTAAACTATCATATGGTTCTGTAAAGGAAAGAGTTCTTAAGAAAGGAAGTCCCTGCCTGAAGACTGTAAGAGAAACTATAATTGAGATACGAAAAGAGAAACTACCTGAGCCTGATTTGCTTGGCAATGCAGGCAGCTTCTTTAAAAACCCCATAATAAGTGCAAAGCACTTCGCGGGTCTTCAGAGATCCTTTTCGGATATGCCATACTACCCTGCAGATAAAGAATTAATTAAGATACCGGCTGCCTGGCTAATCGAAAAATGTGGATGGAAAGGTTACAGGCAGGGTGATGCCGGAGTTCATATTAACCAGGCCCTTGTTATTGTAAATTATGGTAATGCCAGCGGCAAAGAAATTTTCCGGCTGTCGGAGGAGATTATTGAGTCTGTTATCAAAAAATTCGATATCCGGCTCGAGCGGGAAGTGAATGTTATATAGGTATACAGTCAACA
>CAZWLP010000010.1:49002-51158 GCA_964634565.1 uncultured Rikenellaceae bacterium
AATTCGATATCCGGCTCGAGCGGGAAGTGAATGTTATATAGGTATACAGTCAACAGAATTAAAATTAGTAGCCCCAACTCACTCCAGACTCACCCTCAACATATTCTCAACTCACTCTCAAACCTTCCAAACCTTACCATACGTGACTGCCTGAAGGCAATCTTATCAAACCTTAATTATAGATTTTTTTCTTATCCAGTTCAGCCTGGTATTTATTGGCGTAGGTATTGTGTTCATTAAGGGTTCGGGAGAAATGATGATATCCTGAAAAATCGTACCTGGCAACAAAATAAAGGTAGTCGTGATCTTCAGCATTAAGTACAGCATCTATGCCTGATTTAGTGGCGCATCTTACAGGGCCTGGTGGTAATCCCCTGTACATATAGGTATTATAAGGCGAATCCACAGTCAGGTGTTCATTCAGCACACGACGAATTGAAAAATCATTTAAAGCAAATTTTATAGTAGGACAGGCCTGCAATGGCATTTTAATCTTTAAACGATTAAGATAAACACCTGCTATCATCGGTTTTTCATCTTCCATCAAAACTTCATCATCTACGATAGAAGCAAGTGTACTTACCTCAACAGGCGTAAGACCATATGATCTGGCCTTATTTAACCTGTCGTTATTCCAAAAGACTTTATACTCCTTCAACATTCTGGCATACAGTTCCTCTGTAGTAACTGTCCAGTACATTTCATAAGTATCAGGAAGGAAGAGAGCCATAATGGTCTCTTTTGTAAAGCCATCTGAGGAGTAATTAGACTCATTTAGCAAGAATTTTAGAATTTCGGTTGAATCTACAGCCAATTGCATTGACAAACGTACCGCAAGTTCATCAAGAGTCCTGATATTATTAAAAACAACCTTCACAGGTGTCTGTGAACCAGATCTTAAAAGATTCATAATATCATTATAACTCATATCATCGCTGATAATGTATCTGCCGGGCTTAACATTTTCCGGGTAATTCTTTCTGCGTGCCAGCAGATCAAAAGATTTCTCATTTACGACAAGTCCGTTTGACCGCAGAATCTCTTTAACATCTTCAAATTCGGCATCCAGCGGAACAATAATTTCTATACCCTTCTCTCCTATCTTAACAGGCTTAAAAAGAGACTTGTAAAGGCTCATTGCCACAAGTAAAATAACAATGAATCCAACGTAAAGAAACAGATTAATTAATTTTTTCATCAGCTACTAATTATTGGTCAAAAATAGTAAATATTATACTATCTCCTTAGCAGAAGAACATTACAAATTAATTAAACATATTTATAGCTGCATTATTGTTTTAAGGCAGCCTTAGTGAAGATATAATCAGGGATATCCTGATCAAACTTAACACTGTATATTTTAAATTCAGTACCCTCACCGTCCTTAAGCATATCCTTATAGATCATTCTCATAGGAAACCATCGTCCCTGTACCCTTACTATATCAAACAATGTAATTCTTTTAAGTAACTGTCCGCTTTTTGCGTACATCTCCTGCTTCAGGGGAACATATCTTTCTGCATCTACCCACATTTTCTGCGACTGGTAGGCTGCATCATCAACAATGGCCTCTAATTCCAGAACAAAGACTTCCCTATCTTCAATTATTTCACTTCCGCTTACTTTTGCATCATATATATCGTTTAATTTTCGATCATCCATCATATCCTCATACGACAGATCAGAACCCATTACCGACTGTCGCAACATATGACCGGATATTTGTATTGTCCTGTCGGTTGAAGGTGAATATATCCATAATGCATTCTCCAATTTAAGCATCTTGGTACCCTGCTCGCGAGCCGGCGAAAGATATTCGGTAAAAGACTTCTTATCACCCACAGAATAAGACTTTGAACTAATTGTGCGACTGTTCCTTCTACCATGAATGATCATTTCTGATTCAAAGATCCTGTTCTCCGACGACATATTCTGATCAACCCTGTCCAGTATCTGATCGGCGGTCTGAGCCGAAATGCTTAAACCGCTAACAAACAATACAATAATTAATAATTTATTTTTCATTTGTATACTTTTTTCAATTGTTAATATCTCTCACATCTCAACTCTCATCTCTCATCTCTCACATCTCAACTCTCATCTCTCATCTCTCACATCTCAACTCTCATCTCTCACATCTCAACTCTCATCTCTCA
>CAZWLP010000011.1:0-2083 GCA_964634565.1 uncultured Rikenellaceae bacterium
CTTGCTCTTGACCAGGGAACAACCTCATCGCGGGCCATAATATTTAATAAGGATGGCCGTATTGCTGGTGTATCGAAAAAAGAATTCACCCAGCTCTATCCCAGGCCCGGCTGGGTGGAGCATGATCCGAGTGAGATCTGGTCGAGTCAGGCCTCTGTAATATCTGAGCTGATGGCTAAAACAGGTATTACAGGTGAGTATATTAACTCGATAGGCATAACCAATCAGAGGGAGACAACCATAGTATGGGACAGGAAAAGTGGTGAGCCGGTTTATAATGCTATAGTATGGCAGGACAGGCGTACGGCGGCGACCTGCGACAGGCTGATAGCCGATGGCCATTCCGATACAATAATGAAGAGGACGGGACTGATACCTGATGCTTATTTCTCGGCCACAAAGCTGATGTGGATACTAGATAATGTTGATGGAGTAAGGAAAAGAGCCGAAAAGGGAGAGCTATGCTTTGGCACTGTAGATAGCTGGCTGTTATGGAAAATTACGGGAGGCAGGGAACATGCCACCGATGTAACCAATGCCAGTCGTACCATGATGTATAATATACATACCCTGGAATGGGACAATCATCTGCTGGACCTTTTTAATATCCCTGAGGCTATGTTACCTGAGGTAAGGTCGTGCTCCGAGGTCTTCGGTGTAAGCGATAAGCATATTATGGGTTATAAAATACCTGTTGCGGGCATAGCCGGCGACCAGCAGGCCGCTCTTTTTGGTCAGCTCTGCATCGATAAGGGGATGGTTAAAAACACCTATGGCACAGGTTGCTTTATGATATTAAATACCGGCGACGAAGCGGTTATTTCGTCTAACAGGCTACTTACAACAATAGCATGGATGATAGGAGATAAGCTTACCTATGGTCTTGAAGGAAGTGTATTTATTGCCGGGGCAGTAATACAGTGGCTAAGGGATGGACTGGAGATAATCGGGTCGGCTCCTGAGAGCGAAAAGGTGGCTGCAGGGGTGGAGGATAATGGGGGTGTATATTTTGTGCCGGCACTGGCCGGACTGGGGGCTCCGCACTGGGATCCCTATGCCCGGGGTACCATAACAGGCATCACGCGCGGAACAAGCAAGGGGCATATTAGTCGTGCCGCCCTGGAGAGCATTGCCTTCCAGGTAAGGGATGTTCTTATTGCCATGCAAAAAGATTTTGGATCTGAGCTTTCGGGGCTGCGTGTTGACGGAGGTGCATCAGAAAATAACCTTCTTATGCAGTTTCAGTCGGATATTCTTGGTATTGATGTGATAAGGCCGGCCGTAATGGAGACTACTGCCCTTGGAGCGGCTTATCTTGCAGGACTGGCAACAGGTTACTGGGACAGTATCGAGACTCTTAAGAAGCAATGGCATATGGATAATACCTTTACCCCCGGCATGGACGATAAGCTGGTTAAGAACCACCTCCTGAACTGGGAAAAGGCTCTCGAAAGAGCAAAGGGCTGGGGGGATATAATCCTATAGTTTCTTATCTTTGCAAGAAATAAAAATTATAAAAAATGTTTTCAGGAATAGTCGAAGAAGCAGCTCCGGTAATTAAGCTGGAGAAGGAGCAGGAGAACCTGCATATAACAATGTCGTGCTCATTTACCAATGAGCTTAAGATTGATCAGAGTATATCACATAATGGTGTTTGTCTGACCGTTGTAAAGGTTGAAGACAATAGCTATACCGTTACGGCAATAAAGGAAACACTCGATAAGTCTAACCTCGGTCAGCTGGAGGTGGGCAGCAAGGTTAACCTTGAGAGAAGCACCAGGCTGGATGCACGTATGGATGGTCATATGGTACAGGGGCATGTCGACCAGACAGCTGTTTGTACAGATGTCAGAGAGGCCGACGGCAGCTGGTACTTCAGCTTTGAATATGAGCCGGCACAGGAAGATTATATTACAGTGGAAAAGGGATCGGTGTCGGTTAACGGAGTAAGCCTTACCGTGGTTAACTCAAAGGATAAGTCGTTCGAGGTAGCCATTATTCCCTATACCTATGATGAAACTAATTTCCACCAGATAAAGCCGGGCACCGTGGTGAACCTGGAGTTTGATATTATCGGGAAATA
>CAZWLP010000011.1:2183-35279 GCA_964634565.1 uncultured Rikenellaceae bacterium
ACCAGATAAAGCCGGGCACCGTGGTGAACCTGGAGTTTGATATTATCGGGAAATATATCGCGAAGTACCTTCGCGGATTGAAGATTTAAGATTTACGATTTCAGATTCTTGATTTAAACTTTCATGAATTAAAAGGATTTCTGATATATACATTTAATGTGTGGTAATTTTATTTTATGTTTACCCGAGTGCAAGAAATCATGTAGTAAAGAATATTATTTGCAATATCTTTAAATCTTATATCTGGAATCTGGAATCTTAAATCAAAGCTTCGACTTAGATGTCAACAACGATAATTATATTAGCTGCTGTGGCCATCCTGATCGCTGGTTTTCTTATAGGTAGAATACTACCAAAAAGTCGAAGCGTTTTCGATGATGATTTTGTTAAGATAGAGAGGGAGCCTGCCGAGGCGGATCTTAAAAAGAGCCTGAAAGACTACCGCAAAGAATTTATGGGCAATGTGTACCACGAACTGAAGACCCCTATTTTCAATATGCAGGGTTATATCCTTACCCTGCTTGACGGGGGACTGGAAGATAAGTCGATTAACAGGGTCTACCTGGAGCGTGCCGAGAAAAATATTAACAGGATGATATCCATCGTTGAGGACCTGGAATCTATATCGGGACTTGAATCGGGGGCGCTGAACCTGAAAAAAGAAAATTTTGATATTATAAAACTTATTGATGATGTGATTGAGGCAACAGAGATGAGGGCCTCGAAGCATAATATCAGGATTAAAAAGAACAAGGTAAAAAAAAATATCTCAATGGTGTCGGGCGACAGAAAGCGTATCTACCAGGTGCTTAATAACCTTATTATTAATTCAATAAGCTACGGAAACAAGGGTGGCGTAACAAGTATTTCTGTTCTTCCTGACGGGGACAGGGTGCTGCTTAAAATAAAGGATAACGGAATTGGAATAAGCTCTGCCGACCTGCCCAGGATCTTTGAACGCTTCTACCGGGTCGACAAGAGCAGGTCGCGCGACTCGGGCGGAACAGGATTGGGTCTGGCTATAGTTAAGCATATTATCGAGGCTCATGGCGAGACGGTTAAGGTAAAATCCGTTCCGGGTAAGGGAAGTGTGTTTAGTTTTACTTTACCGTCTGCCTTCAACAGGTAGTCCGGCTGCCTGCCAGTAACGCATTCCTCCACGCATGATTATCACTTTTCGAAAACCCCTGTATTGCAGATACTCTGCCACAGTTAGTGCACGCGACTCGCCGTCGCAATACAGATATACAGGTATCTCCCTGTCGAGGGTATCGGCAAAAGTCTCCAGTTTTTTCATTTTATGAATACCTATGGCACCGGGTATATGTGCCCTTCGATATTCCCTTTTAAGACTTACGTCGGCCAGTATTGCATAAACTTCTGACTGATACTGAATCTGAAAGCTATCGGGATCCAGGTAGGTAATTTTCTCTGGCTGGGCAAAAAGACCACTGAAGGATGCAATCAGGATAATTGTCAGTATGGTTGGTTTAAGCTTACTCATGGTTTATACCACCCTGGTTAAAGTTGAGATGTCCGCCTTCGGCGGCCAGTGCTTGATATTGTTGCTGCCGCAACAAATAGTTTACAAAGGTTTAAATTACTTATAAATCTTAAAATCTTCAATCTTATAATCTTATAATCTTATAATCTTAATAAATATTGTTAACCTTCAAAAGAACTATTGTATAATATCAATAAAATATATGCATTATATTAATCTGAATAACAGGCATTTGGATCCATATTTTCTTATCTTTGAATAGGGTAAACATAGATTTTTAAAAATGGAAGTTACGGTTTTCAATATTATTAATACCCTCCAGCAGTTTCATTCTGATCTGGCTGATTATTATTTTGATCAAAAAGAGCACACTCATGATACCAGGGTCCGGAGTCTCCTTGATTATCTTGGCAGAAGTGAGCGTTATCTGGAGAGATATATTGACCGTAATCAACTATTATTATCACAAGAGACTCTGAAAACAAGCATTTCTATTCCATCAGAAAGAAATGACAGTCCTATTTTTAACCTTGATGAACTACCTCCTGCCAGCAGCCTGATTAAGTACGAAAAGGCAATGTCTTTCGCAATCAGGATGGACTCTATGCTTGCCAGATATTGTAAGCTTATTGAAGAAAGTACCAGGGATCGTAATTTAGTGCAGGTATTTAAAAATTTATGTAGGGTTACCAGGCGTGAGAAAAGAAATCTGCTATCATATAATAATATGTTTGCAGATTAAATTTTTAGGTTGAGAATATGTCAAATTGAAGAGCTGTGCGGTTTATGATTTAAGCCGCACCGTTTTTTTATCCACTTATCAAAAAATCATTGATTAATGCTATTTGCAGAAAGCTGTGTTTTTCATAACTTGTTAATCGTAAACGTTTGTGATCTCTCTTACCCTCTTAAGTTATTCTTATGCCCGACTCCGCCAGCAAGGAACAAGAAAACAGTTATATTCCTGACTCAGGATGTTTCGCCAGTCTGCTGCCTGAGGAGATAAAGTATCTTAATAAGAATAAATCAACATTTGTATATCATAGAAAAGAGACTGTATGCAAGGAAGGAGGGTTTTCGTCGGGGGTAAAGTATATTATCAACGGACTGGTAAAAATATATATTGAAGGCCCTAAAAGACGAAATATAATAGTCAAGATACTTGGTCCGGGAGATTTTATCGGACTATCATCAATATCAGGCAGCAAGACTTATTCCTATTCTGCCTCTGCCCTCTGTGAGTCGACAGTTTTTATGATCAACAGGGAAGCAATTATGGAGCTGATTAAAAAAAACGGGGACTTTGCACTTGAGATGGCTGAGTGGTATTGCTTAAGCTATGATAAGGCCTATAAAAAGCTGGCTACAATAGGATTTAAAAACCTTGCTGGCAGAATGGCCGATACCCTTCTTTATCTCAACCAGGAAAAATTCAGTGATAAAAATATTTATAATTACCTGTCGCGTTCCTGTATTGCAGACCTGGCCGGGGTACCAATGGAAAGTGCGGTAAGGGTACTCTCAGAGTTTGATAAGAATGGTATTATTGAACTATCGGGCAAAGCAATTAAGATAAAAGATTACGAACGACTAAGGATGTATAGTGTGAGTGGGTGATTGGGGAAGAGTAGGTTGCTGATTGCAGCAAGTGGTTTATAAAGGTTTATTTTACTCCAAAATCTTATAATCTAAATAAGCAATCTTAAACTTTAAAAGCAAATCAGAAATATGCCTTTATATTGGGCAAAATCATCCTTCTTTTATAATTTTATAAAACCAAAGCGGATAAAGACAGTAAAGGGTTTTATCTGCTCAACAAAAAGAGGACCTGCCATAAGAAAACCATCAATAGCCGGGCAGACAATCTCGCCCGGGGCTTATAAATAAGGCAGGCCATGAAACGAAAAACTAATTACAGCTAACCTATTAATCAAAGAAATATAAATATCATGCGAACATTAAAAATTTTATTAGCAAGTCTTTTTATAGCTTTACTTACAACTACCGGCTGCAAAAAGAAAGATGATACACCACCGCCTATCAGATACACAGTAACGTTTGACTCACAGGGCGCAGATGTAGAAGCAGTACCGACAAGCATGACTGTAACCTTTCCCGCAACGACTCTTGACGAATTTCCAACTCCACCCGAGAAGACCAATTATGATTTCGGAGGTTGGTATACGGAAGTTGATGGCGGAGGAAGCTATTTTTCAGACTTCACCGAGGTAACAGAAGATATTACTGTATATGCTAAGTGGATACAGGTAGTATTTTCTGTAAGCTATGATATTAATGGTGGCACCATAGGATCAGTTCCTGTAGATAATAACTCCTACGACTACAATGAGCTGGCGACAGTCTTAGGTGGATTAGGGGGTCTGGCAGGTCCAGTTATTCGTGATGGAATAAGGCAGCGCTTCCTGGGTTGGTACACTGATCCTGATGGTACAACTTATCCCTATAACGAGGGTGATTTGTTGCCTATAACAGAAGATATAACACTCTATGCTATATATACCACAGACAATGATGTGCTTCGAAAAGTCGGCCCTGCCGGTGGATGGGTATTCTATGATGCGGGTAGTACTGAGAGCTGGGGCAGATATCTTGAAGCTGCCAATCCGGATTGGGAAACTACAAATCCTGCCTGGCCCTGGGAGGGAGATGACCCGGTAAGTGAATGGGGATTGAAGCCTTATCAGGGAGTCGAGCCTGTTCAGATAATTAATGAAGCTTATACTGAGATTGGAACAGGACTCAGCAATACCAATATTATCACATCATTCTATGGTGATTTATATTTGAAATCAGACGGGACAACAAGCTATTATGATTATGACTGGGCCGGGCTGACAAGTGGAATTAAGGAAACCTTTACCGATGGAGTGTCTGACTATGAATTTGGCTCGATGTGGGAAGATTATGATGGTATTGTTGCTGCAAAGGTATGTAGTGACTATAGCCTTGAGTATAACGACCAGACTTATGATGACTGGTTTCTGCCATCAAAGGATGAGCTTAACCAGATGTATCTGAATCTTTGCAAAGAAGGAGTTGGAGGATTTGCTGGGACTGGTGCTTCTTACTGGTCATCCTCTCAGTATGATGCCTGGAACGCCTGGTACCAACATTTCGGCTTCCTGGGTCCTGAAGATGGTCCGCAGGATTATAGCGGCAATGCCAGCGTTTACTGGTTTCGTGCTGTCAGGGCTTTCTAACTATCAGATAACCCGGTCCTGGCAAGATGACATTTAGGTGTGCTTAAGATTGCCGCTTTGCAGCAAGTGGTTTATAAAGGTTTATTTTACTCCAAAATCTTATAATCTTCAATCTTATAATCTTCAATCTTATAAATATTACTATTTTTGAGGTCGATATGGGGCTTTAGCTCAGTTGGTTTAGAGCACTTGCTTGACAGGCAAGGGGTCGGCAGTTCGACTCTGCCAAGTCCCACCTCCGCCCTCCAAAGCTTTCTCTGCCCGCTGTAGATTTATCGTAGGCGGGAGCGAAGGAGGGTTTTTTCTTTTTACCTCTCAGTATATAGGCATTTATACATAGTAACTCTATAGTTTTATACTCCTTTTAATAGGGCATTCCTGCTACCTCCTGTAAGCATGTTTATCAGTTTATTTGTATTACTAAAAATATCTCTGATATGATAGATGTAATATTAAATCCGCCTCAGAAAAAAGTCAGGCCAGTCATTGAAGTAAAGCCCAAACAGGAGGGAGACAGGCCCCTAAAAAGCCTTCTTAAAACAATATCCTGGCGCATAGTTGGTACCATCGACACAATAACAATAAGCTTTATAATTACCGGCGAGATAAAAAGCGCCTTATCAATTGGATCGATTGAGGTAGTATCTAAAATGATACTTTACTATTTCCACGAGAGGCTCTGGTCGAAGAGCAATAAATTTAAAAAATCTATAACGAAAATCGACAGGAATGAATTTATTTCATCTATCGGATCAAATTAAGGGTTTATCTCCTGATAAAATGATATCTGTTCTTTGCGAACAGTATCCGGGACAGGTAGTATTTACTACAAGCTTTGGTATTGAAGACCAGGTTATTACAGATATAATCGTTAAGAACAACCTTCCTGTAAGGATGGTTACCCTGGATACGGGCAGGCTGTTTGAAGAGACCTACAGGGTATTTTCAAATACACTGAAAAGATATAATAAGCCTGTTGAGACATTCTTTCCCGACCCTGCCGATATAGAGAAACTGCTTTCAGAGAAGGGGCCCTTCAGCTTTTATCAGTCGATTGAAAATCGTAAGGAGTGCTGTTATATCAGGAAGGTAAAGCCTCTTAACCGGTCGCTTGAGGGAATGAAAATATGGATCACCGGAATAAGGAAAGACCAGTCGCAGGGCCGCTCAGACATGTCTTTTACCGAAAGCGATGATGAAAGGGGAATAATTAAAGTACACCCTCTTTTTACATGGACCATGGAAGAAGTTGAAGATTATATCGGCAAAAACAATGTTCCCTATAACAGTCTTCACGATAAGGGCTTTATAAGCATTGGATGCGAGCCATGCACCAGGGCAATTAAGCCGGGTGATGATTTCAGGTCGGGCAGATGGTGGTGGGAAGATACCTCGGGTAAAGAATGTGGATTACATAAATAAGGTAGTAATAAAAGATAAATGATGGTTGCAACAATTAACAGCGAACATATAAAAGAACTGGAGAACGAAGCAATATTTATAATGAGGGAGGTTGCTTCACAGTTTGAGAGACCGGTAATTTTATTCTCAGGGGGCAAGGATTCTATTCTGCTCGCACATCTTGCCAGGAAAGCTTTCTGGCCGGGGAAAATACCATTCAGGTTTTTACATATTGATACCGGTCATAACTTTAACGAAACTATAAAATTCAGGGATGACCTGGTAAGGGAGCTTGGGGTTGAATTACTTGTGGGATCTGTTCAGACATCTATTGACAGGGGGCGTGTTATTGAAGAGAGTGGAGTAAATGCCAGTCGTAATATATTGCAGACTGTTACCCTTCTCGATGCTATCGAAGAATATAAAATAGATGCGGCAATAGGAGGAGGACGACGCGACGAGGAAAAGGCAAGGGCAAAAGAGAGGTTCTTCTCCCACAGGGATGAATTCGGTCAGTGGGACCCCAAGAACCAGAGGCCGGAATTATGGAATATCTTTAACGGCAGGAAGAAAATGGGCGAGCATTTCAGGGTCTTCCCAATATCTAACTGGACCGAGCTGGATGTATGGCAGTATATAAAAAATGAAGATATCAATCTTCCCAGCCTCTATTACACCCATAAAAGAAAGATCTTTAACAGGGACGGTACATGGCTTGCATGGGCTCCCTTTATGCAACTTAAGCCTGAAGAAGAGCTTATCACGGCCGATGTAAGGTGCAGGACCATAGGAGATATAACCTGTACCGGGGTAACTCTTTCAACAGCAGATAACCTGAACGATATTATTGCAGAGATTGCCGCAACAAGGAGTACCGAAAGAGGGGGAAGACATGATGATAAAAGATCTGAAGCCGCAATGGAAGAGCGAAAAAGAGATGGATATTTTTAAGCCTTAACTGAAAGAAAAAAAGATGAAGGAGTACCTAGATCAACAGGACATAATGATGGCGCCAGGGGGCTTAAACGGAAAAAATAAATCGCTGCTGAGATTTACTACGGCCGGAAGTGTAGATGATGGAAAGAGCACATTGATAGGTCGTTTACTATACGACAGTAAGTCTATATTCGAAGACCAGATGGAGCATATCATCGAGTCGGGGAAAAGAAGAGGTAAGGATGGCGTGGATCTGTCGCTATTAACAGACGGATTAAAGGCAGAGAGGGAACAGGGCATTACCATAGATGTTGCATACAGGTATTTTGCAACCCCTAAGAGGAAATTCATTATTGCCGATACACCAGGTCATATACAGTATACCCGTAATATGGTTACCGGGGCATCAACAGCAGACCTGGCGGTAATACTTATTGATGCCAGGAATGGCGTACTTGAACAAACAATCAGGCACAGCTATATAGCATCGCTACTCGATATCAGGCATATTATATTCTGCGTCAACAAGATGGACCTGGTGAATTACAGTGAGTCTGTTTTTAATTCGGTAAGGGCCGACCTGATGAAGATTGTTGATGAGCTGAAAATAATTAAGCCTGCCTTTATCCCGATAAGTGCCAGGGAGGGAGATAATGTTGTTGATCTCTCTGAGAATATGAAGTGGTACACAGGAAAATCCTTTCTTCAAACCCTTGAGACAGTAGAGATAATTAAGGATAAAGACCTCGAGAATAAAAGGTTCCCTGTCCAGTATATAATAAGGCCCCAGAATGATAAGTACCATGATTTCAGGGGATATGCAGGAAGGGTCTCGGGCGGGATATTTAAGCCTGGTGACGAGATAAGCATCCTCCCTTCAGGATTAACATCAAAGATAAAGGATATTTATTCCTATAATAAGCTGCTGACAGAAGCCAGGATAGGCGATTCTGTTACCCTGACCCTGGAAGATGAAATTGATGTAAGCAGGGGCGATATGATTGTGGGCTCAGAAAATATTCCACTATCGGGTCAGGAGATAGAGGCAGATATTTGCTGGTTTAATAATCGTCCTCTCCAGTTAAGGGGCAAATATATAATCAGGCACACATGCAGCGAAGCAAGGTGTATTATCAGTTCGGTAGATTATAAGCTAAACGTTAATACTATGGAACGCGATACTGCTGACAAAGAGATAAGGATGAACGACATAGCCAGAATTTCATTTAAGTCGACCGAGCCTCTTTTCTATGATGACTATTCTGTTAATAACAGCACCGGAAGCATTATCCTGATCGAAGAGGGTACTAACGAAACTGTTGCTGCCGGGATGATAAGAATGGCCTGAGCCACCCGTACTCCTCCTCAAAATTGGGAGTAAAGATGTCTTTCCCGAGGGAGGCTTTTATCTCTTCCGGCGACCAGAAGCGGCCTTCTTCGACCTCTCCGGGGTCAGGGACAGGAATTAGTCCGGTGGTGGTGATATAAGTATGTACAAGCTCCCGCTCTACTTCTGACTGCCAGATATATATTTTTATCAGGCGGTACTCAAAGCAGTCGATCCCGGCCTCCTCCTTTGCCTCCCTGAGCATGGCCTCTTCAATCTCCTCTCCCGGGTCAACATGACCACCAACAGAGGTATCCCATTTGCCGGGTTGAACGTCCTTTGTTAATGATCTTTTCTGAAGATAAAGCTCCCCCCTGGTATTGAATATATGAAGATGAACAACAGGGTGAAGAAGCATGGATTCGCCATTATGACAAACTGACCTCAGCTCCTTCCCTATAATATTACCTTCCTTATCGCAAATTGGCAGATATTCTTCCGACATCATTTTATTTTAATAATTCGTTTTGTGCCAACTTTATTGCCTGATGATATTCTTAAGAAATAGAGTCCTTCGTCCAGGCTGGAGAGGTTGATATGATTACTGTTTACATTGGTCTTTGAATAAACCACTCTGCCGTCGAAGCCAAGTATCTCGATCATATCGATACGCTGAATATCATCGCTGATATTAATTGTAACAAAATCACTAACAGGGTTGGGATAAACACTGAACCAGTTATTATCAATCTCGGGGGCTATAATATCAGAAATACCAAGGGGCAGGCCAGGGTTAATAAGTCTTTCGGTAGTATATAGCCTTGCTTCGCCGGCATTGAGATAAACCGGATCTGATACGGAAACAACATTTAATGAATCGCCGGTAAGATAGTCGTACCAGTAGCCTGTTTGTGTAAACTCGCCGGAAAGGTTAGCGGCCACAACATCAAAGTTACCCATAACAACGATATCCATTGAGCTATGGGTAATATTTATCCTTTTCAGTCGCCCTCCCGACAGCTGTGTAAGGGTAAAGTCGCCATCGTTAATAGCCGGGTAGTTTGTTTTTAAATAAATCAGTCCTGCAAAGTGATCGTAGATATCCTTCCTGGGTGCTTCGCCGGTATAGTTCCAAAGTATAGGTTTTGGTGCCAGGCGTCCTCCCTGATTTATTGAAATATCATAACCAAGTTCTTCAAATTGCCATATCATCTTTGGTCCGGGAACAGTGAAAAAGAATGTTCCGGCAAGTTTAACTCTTTTAAGAGCGGTAAGAATATATTGAGTGCTGTAATAAGGTGAGATGTTAATATTTCCTTCATTAAGGAGCCTGTACATCATTCTTTCCTCGTCGTGACTCTCCATATAGCCAACAGCATGCGGATTGGTCCATCCTCTCTGTTCGTAATCGATCCAGGCTATATCGGAATCATATCCCTTTGCTGCCTCCGAATACTGGTAGTTACTATTACCCCAGAGCATCATACCATAGTCGGCCAGCACTTCCTCTTCGCTGTTATCGGCAAAATGTTCGAGTATAATATAGGTATCGGGATCTACCGACCACATATAGTCGGCGTACATCTCCCATATTGCAACACGGGAGGCATCGTAGGCGCCCCATGCGCTTACACTGCCAAGGGTGTTGGTCTGGGTAAATCCCTTGGACAGATCGAAGCGATAGCCATCGACCTTATACTCTTCTACCCAGTGCTTCATAACCCTTCTGGCATGATAGCGCGTATACTCGCTCTCATGATTAAAGTCGTGGAAGACATTGTATTCGTGAGTAGGGATTACGTTAAACCAGGGGTTATCGGCTGCAGTACGGTTATTGGCTGCATCCCAGTATAGCTTTGCCATGGGTGAGCTGCCGGTGGCATGATTAAGAACCATATCAATAATAACAGCAATATCGCGGGCATGACACGAATCGATAAATTCTTTTAGCTTATCTTTTGTGCCATAGTATTTATCGGGTGCAAAGTAGAAGGACGGGTTATAGCCCCAGCTTTCATTATCGTCGAATTCATTTACGGGCATCAGCTCAATAGCATTAATACCCAGATCAGCGAGATAGGGAAGTGTATCTATCAGGTTCTGATAATTATGTGCCGCCAGGAAATCTCTTATGAGCAGCTCGTAAATAACCAGGTTTGTTTTGTCGGGCCTTGTATAGCCTGTAGTCTGCCACTCATATTGAGGGGCTGCGGTCTGCAGTATACCAACAATACCATCACCAAGCCCTTCAGGGTAATCTATGAGTCCGGGATAGGTCTCGCTATCAATATATTTATCGTTCCATGGATCCAGGACCTTCTCGGTATAAGGGTCTGCAATCGTAATATCATCTACTACATACTGGAAGCGATACTCTTTGCCGGGGGTAAGGTTATTCACTTCTATCCAGAATTTTTCACCATCGGGGGTCTGCTTCATATATGATTCATCGCTCTTTATCCAATCGTTGAAATCACCGATCACAAAGGCACTTGACTTACCGGGGGCTGTCACCACAAGGGTAGCTTCAGTATCTGAGTTATAATTTATTCCGTCTTCCACTCCTGCGGGCAATGCTTCCTCAACAGGACTGTCGGGCACATAATAATAAAATGAATCAACTGCTATCTCAAGGTCCTGGTAGGCCCTGGCGTGCACCCATGCCCCGCCAAGCTCTGTGATAAATGTGGAATATGTAAGCTGGTCGGCTCCTATCACCTTCTCTACTTCCTCCTCATCGATAAAGAGAAGCACCGAGTCGGCAAAGGAGGCAGATACATTTATATTAAGCGTGGTATATCGTTCCTGCAGGACAGATCTTTCTGTCGGACTGCTAATACTTACTTCGAGGCCGGCTTCAAAAACATCGATAAACATATCAGGTGAGGTCTGCAAACTTGAGGTGGCATTTCTTATTACCAGGCATATTTCCGAAACAACTTCGGCCTCGCTGATGGGATTACCTGACGCATCGGTATAATAGTGTTCTATATCGGGAGTAATATCCAGCTTATAGCGATATGATCCCAGGTAGGTAAGCTGGGGCTGTGTGCTGTTATTACCCCATGCTTCAATAACATTCTGCCACCTGTCTCCGTCTATTGTAACACCGGTATGAGCATAGAGGTCTCCCTCGTACTGGTAGAGTCCGGCGGTAGGACTAAGCTGATCGGAATTAAAATATATGGTGACAGGCTGGCCCTTTGTGGGAATACCCGGCTCGGTTTCGATAACCTGGGCCAGCAGCGAGCCAGCCGAAACCAGTAAGAGTAATAGTACCTGACTTAGTTTTTTCATCTTGTTTATTATCTGAGTTCAATAATCATTGGTGTAAGCGGGCTTAACATTATTTCAGTCTTAAGATTAAGCTCTTCTCCGCTTATTATTTCCCGTCCTGCTGTAATTCCGCTTAGCATTTCTTTAAAACGATCCAGGCTGAGCTTCTGTTTTTCTGTATTCTTATTAATGACTACCATCACCTTTTCAGAATCGTTATATCTGAAATATACATAAACACCATTCTCGGGAGCAAAGTGCATCAGTTTACCCGAATGTATTACTTCCTTATCTTTTCTCCAGTTAAGTATTTTCCAGAAGAAATTCTGCATATCTGCCTGGTCCCTTTTAAGACCTGTCCCGGTAAAGCCACTTATTTTATCACCTTCCCATCCACCCGGAAAGTCTTTACGGATATTGCCATGATCATTTCCTTCTGTATGTGTCATAAGTATCTCCGAACCATAAAATATCTGTGGTATGCCCCGTGTTGTAAGAAAAAATGTTATCCCAAGCTTATAGAGATCCACATCCATATTAAGCTGCATATAAAAGCGTGCCATATCGTGGTTATCGGGAAAGATAACAAGATTATCGGGGTCGGGATACAGCATATCGTTGGCCAGCATCTCATATATCTTTATAAGGCCTGTATTAAAGTCCTCCTTCTCATTCAGTGCCTGAGATACTGCATTTTGCAGAGGGAAGTCCATCATGCCGGGTATTTCCCCGTCGTAGCCATCGCGGTTGGTTTGTCCTTCCTGCCAGTAGGAGACAATGGCAGGGTTCATGCTCCACTCCTCACCTACAATATTAAAATCGGGATATTCATTCTGAACCCTGATATTCCATTCTGCCATCATTGTTTTATCGGGATAGGGATAGGTATCCATTCTTATACCAGATAGTCCCAGGTATTCGATCCACCAGATAGAGTTCTGAATAAGATATTCGGCCATATAGGGGTTACGCTGGTTAAGGTCGGGCATGGCTTTTACAAACCATCCGTCTGTCATACCCTTAATATCTGTTTTTGAAGCATAGGGGTCCATATTTGTTGTACGACGGTGATTGGTTGGAACAAAGTCGGGATAATGATTTATCCAGTCCTGAAAGGGAGGATCTTCCATCCACCAGTGAGAGCTGCCGCAATGATTAAAGATCATATCCATAATCATCTTTATTCCCATATCTGATGCCTGCCTTGACAGGTCCCTGTAATCTTCGTTGCTTCCAAACCTGCGATCAACCTTATAAAAATCGGTTGTTGCATAGCCATGATATGATTGTCTTTCCATATCATTTTCGAGAACAGGATTAAGCCATATGGCAGTAAAGCCCATATCCTTTATATAAGTGAGATTGTTTGCTATACCGGCAATATCACCTCCGTGCCTTCCATAATTATCGCTTCTATTAAGACCCTCCTTCATCCCTTTAATCTCGTCGTTGTCGGGGTCGCCATTTGCAAACCTGTCGGGCATTATCAGGTACATAACATCTGAATTATCAAAACCATCTCTTTCTGCCGATCCTTTTTCTCTCTTGTATAAAGTGTAGTTATAAGAATATTTCCTTACTCCTTTATCGAGGAGGTCGATAGTAAATATGCCAGGTGTTGCCTTAGAAATATCAAGGTTAACAAAAAGATAATCAGGGCTGTCGGCCTTATCAACAGAAACCAGTTTCACTGTGGAGTGATAAATTTTCACCTCCATGCTACCGGCCTTATCTGCTTTTATCAGGAGCTGAAGCTGCGGATGTTTCATTCCGCTCCACCATGATGGAGGCTCCACTACCAGGTCCTGGCCGATAATCATGGTCGAGAAGAAAAGTGAGATAAGGGTAATAATTATTCTGTTCATAAGTACAAATTAAAGCATTATATAATACTCCGGCATCAGCAAAATTATGAAAAACCTCTCCCTGAGAAAAGGAGAGGTCTTCATTTTTAATACAGATTCTTAATCCGTGGCATAAGAATTATAAATTCATAGTGATGGTTCCCACCATATTCCACGGATCAAGGGTAATTGTATAGTTGCCTGCTGTTGAAATTGTCATATTTCCACCTCCGACTGATAGTGCACCAATGGTGCCTCCCATATCATAGTCCCAGGCATTGTTAGCCCTGAACTTCCAATCACCGGCAATCAGGTCGAGAGTAACAGTAAATACACCATTACCGGCATCCCACATCATATCTGTGTCTGTGTCCCATCCACCAGGAGTGGCGGCTCCTATTACGCCCCACATATCTATTCTGTACTTATAGTCAAGAGGAGAACTGAGATCAAGTGTAACGGCATAATCGCCAGCATCTGAAAGAATAATATCTGCTCCACCTGCACTAAGTGTTCCGTCTGCGGCATCACTACCGTAGTTATAATCCCAGCTATGGTTAGCCCTGAATTTAATTGCTGCTGCACTTAAAGAATAGCCTCCTATCCATTGCTGCAGTTCAGCATTATAGGTCAGTGCTGTTTCGTCGGTCCAGCCATTAGGTGTTGCCTCACCAATAATACCCCATGTTGTGGCAAGGGCGGTATAGGTCATTGCGTCAGCATCTACATTTATCTTATAATAACCTGCTGCAGAGACGATGTTGCTTCCTGATCCACCCAGGTTTCCGCCACCAGTATCGCCATACCAGTCAGAGGCTGTTGCAACTTTCCACTCGTTTGAAGCTCCTGCCATATATACATAGCCTTCCAATTTGTCAGGATCGGCAAGTCCACTCTGAATCTGAGGGGAACTTAATGGAGTCCAGTCAAGCAGCCCTGATCCTGGATAACTTGCTACCACATAACTACCAGGAATATACCATGTTCTGCTCTCGAAAGCCTGGGTAGTAAACTCTACTTCTTCTCCATAACCTGTTCCGGCACTGTTAGTAGCATAGGCACGAACATAATATAGAGTTCCGTCATCCAGTCCTGATAATGAACTTGTAAAGGTACCCAGTCCGTCTCCGTCGGTAGTTTTGGAGTCGGCTATTGTTGGCATTGTGCTGGTCGACCAGCACAGTCCGCGTGCTGTAATATCAGATCCTTTAGCATCGGTTACTTCACCACCACCTTCAGCAGTAGTATAAGAAATATCGATAATAGCGGCTGTTGTAACTACAGGAGTCTCGGGAAGAGTGATAAAGCTCATCTCTTCTCCATAAATAGTACCACTACCACCTGTGGCATATGCTTTTACATAATATGTAGTGGCATAATTCAGTTCGGTGATAGTTACTGAGAATGTTGCCCCTTCTGCTTCTGCATCGAAGACCACCTTATTATCATTAATATCGGGTTCCGGAACAGTAGCGTAACAAACCCCTCTCTCAGTAAATCCGTTACCTTCGGCAATAACAAAGCCTATTATTGTTGCCTGTGCTGATTGCACGTCAAGAATCTCAGAAGTGCTAAGGCTCGGATCGAGTCTTACATCTGCTATATCCTCTGTACATGCTATCAGTATGCTAAGCGATACTGCCAGTATGGCTGTAAATCTATATATAATTGATTTTTTCATCTGTTCACTATTTATAAGTTCTGAACTATTGTAAATGTACCCAGCTCACCCTCAAAGTCTGTTATTGTAAGAGTAATGGTATAGTTACCAGCTGTTTCGATCTTGATGTTCGCTCCGTCATGCACAAGATTATCAGGAGTTCCTCCCAGGTTCCATGCCCATCCGTCGTTAAGCCTGAATTTCATCTCTTTATCTAAGAGATCGATAGTAATTGACCATGTTCCTGTTGCCTGGTCATACTCCATATCCTGGTCATTATCCCAAGAACCCGTGGCATCACCTACAAGACCAATCTGTCTCTCAGTAAATTCATAAGTCATAGCATTTAGATCAACGTCAAGAACATGATGGGTTGCTTTGGGCGGTACAATTGCTGCTCCGTCGACAGCCAGGTCACCGTCTGCACCACCATACTGAGTACCAGCATCAGGATCTGAAAGGGTAAATGGATTAGCAGGATCCATCTTTACAATGCCTGTATAAACACCATCGCCAAGAGCAGATTCAATTTTCTGCACCTTACCTGAATTGATAAGATCGAGTCTTGGCAGTCCGTAAATAGTTACATCTGCTGTTGTAGTAGCTGATATATATTCAAAGGGATCTGTACTTGTTCCCAGGGCGCCTGTTCCGGCGTCTACGGTAAGTACTGCCCTCAGTCGAAAGTCGAGTGAAGTAGTAGCGTCGGCCGGAAATTTCTTCTTAAGAGCTCCGTTTACCGCCCCTACAGCTATTTTAATCTCGTCGACATTTACGCCGGTCCAGACTAAAACAACATCGGCAAAGTCGTTACCGTTCAGGCAGGCCTCAATATAATAGGTAGCCGAAGCATCAAAGCCCGGATCAACAGGTGTGCCTGTAAAAATCAGTGTGTCTGTTGCATTATCTCTTACCAGTGTCATATCAGGGAAGGTGACAAAAGAAGGAGCAATAGGATTCTCCAACATCACAATCTGCTCGCCATCCTTCTCACATCCGGTAAAAAGAGCAATCAGGCCAAGGACTGCTAAAAATGTATATAATTTATTTTTCATCTTTCTTTGTTTTTAGAGTTTAGTAACCCGGATTGTTTTGTCCGTTATAATTCGGGTTGGCGGACACCTCGTCGGCGGGTATCGGGAACAGGTTAAGATGATTGCTTGTTTGTGTACCCTCGTAGGCTCCACCTTTCCACTGCCATACATAATCACCGTCGGTAAATTGTCCGAAACGGATCAGGTCGGTTCTTCTTAATCCTTCATAATAAAACTCCCTTCCGCGTTCTCTCATAAGGAAGTCGTCAGTTACATCAGCCTCTGAGATATCGCCACTGTCATCACCATATGCACGGAATCTGACATCGTTAATATCGTCAACTGCGAGATCGTCTCTGCCAAGGTTATGCTGAGCTTCTGCTCTCATAAGCAATGCGTCGGCATACCTGAAGACAGGAAAGTCGGTACATGCATAGGCAGGGTTATAGTTAGCAGGAAGGCTTCCGTCGGTATTTCTGGCGGTAAACTTATACACACCCACTCCATAATCACCACTTGAAGATGCACTTGGAATATTTAAGTCCTTCTTCATTTTCAGATAAACCCTTTTATCGGGGCAGCTTGAAAATTCAGGGTCGGTTGATGGTATTGGTGCTCCACCATAGGTAGTTAGTGTATCAACCATCAGGTCGAGAAACTGAACCCTGGCACGGTTACCATTCCAGTTAGTATTTTCAGTTAGTCCGTGATAATCTTCTGCCCTGATATATACTGCATCGCTGCTCGACTCAATCAGGAAGGTTGTTCCCACATAGCCCTGTACATTTACTCCATCCTGTTCCCAGGCAAAGATCATTTCAGGGTTATGATTTCCGTCGTTATCGGCACTAAAGTTTTGCCTGTAATCGCTGGCAAGAGTATAGCCGGCGAGCTCCACCTTGTCGACATAAGTTATTACGTCGCCCCATCTGGCTGTACCGGTATAAACCTCTGCATTAAGATAGAGTCTTGCCAGGAGCATCCATGCTGCTGCCTTATCGGCCTGTGGATATGAAAATCCCGGTTCACCAAGAAGGTCTTCGATATCTAAGAGTTCAGATTCGATATAGTCAAAGATAAACTGCCTTGACTTAATCTCGGGGAAGAATTTGCCAACACCATCTTCGTCAGTTGTAAACGGGAATTGACCGAAGAGGTCTAATGCCCAGTAATAAGCCAGAGACCTTAAGAATCTTGCTTCAGCATTATACTGCTGAACATCGGGGTCGGGATTATCATTTGTTAACTGAATAAAATCGTTAGCATAGGTAATACTTAAACTGAGTCGCTGGAACAGAGCTGTCAGGAAAGGATTTGACGGGCTCCATGTCTGGGTGTTAAGGTCTGCTATACCAACATCGCCCCATGCACAGATAGCCTCATCTGTTGTAATTTCCTGGAGGTTCCAGAGTGCTCTTGTTGTAGTAAAAAAGTTACCGTCGGATGATGCAATATCATCACCTCCGTTTGCTCCCTGGCCAGGTATAATAAAACTGGCATATAGCTTACCAAGGACCATTTTCATATATTCAGGATTATCGCCCAGGTTGCCTGCCAGTATCTGATCAGGATCCTTTGGTATCACATCCAAATCTTTCACACACGATCCAATGGTAAGTGCTGAAAGAATAATTCCTAGTATAAATATTTTTTTATTCATCTTTTGCATACTAATAGGTTAAACTAATACCAAACATGATGGTACGTGGTCTGGGATAGAAGTTATTATCTATTCCACCAGGCACTTCAGGATCGAGTCCCCTATAATTGGTAATTGTAACCAGGTTCTGTGCAGTGATGCTAAACCTGGCGTCGATTATATTAAACAATCTCTCCGCTGTATATCCTGCACTTAGATTGTCTAATTTAAAATAAGAGGCATTTTCAACAAAATAGTCGCTTGTAAACTGTCGTTTTACAAATCCTGTCTCACTCAGGAAGGTCGGGAAATTCTTCCAGTAACCAATCTGGTACATCTGGTCGTATGAAGATCCTGCTGCAACCTGGTTATAAACATAGTTACCAATGCTGGCTCTTGTTGATGCCAGTGCGTCGAAGTTCTTATAATTAAAGCGCAATGAAATGCCGAAGACATAATCCGGTACCGGATTATGATAGATATACTTATCATCGTTATCGCCGTTCACTGCTCCGCCTTCGCCTGAGAGATCTGCATAGAGTCCCTCAATAGGATTACCATCTGCATTATAGATCTGCTGATTTACAAAGAATGAATATGCCGGATATCCTACTCTTGTAACCTGCTTTTGTCCGGTAAATGCATCACCGTAAAGAATACCTATATAATCAGGATCGTCTGATATAAGGAGCTTGGTAATTTCATTTTTGTTATAGGTGAAGTTAAACCCAACGCCCAGATAAAGATCTTTCTGAGATACAGGGACAACATTCAGCGAAAGTTCTATTCCCTTGTTCTCGAGGCTTCCTACGTTTGTTAGCAGGGTATTTGAGAAGTTACTGCCACTGGGAATAACAACTGTATTCAGAAGATCGCTGGTTGTTCTTTTATATATATCAACTGTAGCCAATAAACGATTATTAAAGAATCCCAGGTCAAGTCCTGCATTTAATGTTGTTGTTTCTTCCCACTTAATATCAGGATCGTAAGCATTAGGCCTTAAGGTAGGAATATATTCTCCTCCTATCTGATAATATGATCCGGGAGAAGATATAATATAGGTTGCCTGTGCCGGATAATCATTACCGATATCCTGCTGACCTGTAATACCCCATCCCAATCGGAGTTTCATGTCGGTGAGGTAAGGAACGTTCTGCATAAATACCTCGTCGTTAATTTTCCATGCAAAAGCTGCCGAGGGGAAGAAGCCCCACTTATTACCTTCTGCAAAGCGAGATGAACCATCGTAACGTGCTGTTGCAGTTAAGAGGTAGCGCTCCTTGTAAGAATAGTTAGCTCTGCCGAAGAAGGAGACAAGGAAATTTTCTGTAATATATTCCGAATTAACCGGTTCCTGAAATGGATGTGTTGCATCGAAATAGCTGGCTGAATAATTTGTGCCTTCCCTTGCAAAATGCTGCCATGAATAACCGGCTGTTACATCAAGCTTGCTGTCGGCTTCGGGTATTTCATAGCTGTAGTTAAGATAGAAGTCAAGCAGGTTGTTCCTGTTTTCAGATGAATATTCCGAAATCCTTCCCCAGAATGGGCTGGTTAATACCGAAGGTGTGGTTATGGGACGATTATTTACACCTTCGCCCTTTGAATAATCGGTTGCAAGATTAAGATGTGCAATAAGGTTGGGAACATAAGGAACTTCATAGTTTAACTGTATATTACCCATTACCCTGTTAACATCTGAGCTGTTATCAACCTCTAAAGCCTGCTGCACAGGATTAGGTGTTCCCAGGTTTGCTCCGTAGTTAGGCCATTGAAAATAGCCATCACTGACAGGGTTACCATCATATACGGGTTGGGTAGGATCCATATTTATTGCTGATCCAATAGCTCCTGAATCACCAAAATTATTTTTGGTACTCATTGCCTTAACTTTCAGGTTAACCTTAAGAGCACCTTTTAAAAAGACAGGGTCGAGGCTAAGTGCTGCTGTTACCCTTTGCATATCTGTGTTCTCGAGGATGCCCTGCTGATCGGTATAACCAACTGAAAAACGATAGGGTAATACCTTATATGATCCTGTAAGACTAAGATTATGGTCGTGTGAAACTGCGGTGCGGAAAATCTCATCCTGCCAGTTTGTGTTTTCAGAACCAAGCTTTGTAAATGTTTCTGCTCCGTAGAGATCAACATTGTCGAAGGCAATCTTCCTTATCTCATCTCCTGAATACACATCTGTATATTTTATTGCTGATGCTATAGAGGTGCTACCGTCGTACCTTACGCTAAGCTTGCTTCCTGCCCTTGCTTTCTTTGTTTCAATAATAATAACCCCATTAGAAGCTCGTGATCCGTAGATGGCGGTTGATGAAGCATCCTTCAGAACAGTAAATGTTTCAATATCATTGGGATTAACAAAATCGAGGAAGTTTGCGCTTCCCGACACATTGTTGTTATCGATAGGTACACCATCAATAATAATAAGCGGGTCGTTTGATGCATTAAGCGAAGATCCACCCCTTATTCTGATTGTTGATCCGCTACCTGGTGCACCACCGGCGGTAGTAATAACAACACCTGCTGTCTTACCAACAAGCAGATCCTGGGCCGAAGTAATTGAACCCCTGTTAAAATCCTTTGAACTTACAGCAGATACTGATCCGGTAAGGTCTGTCTTCTTTACAGTACCATAACCAATAGTAACTACCTCGTCTATCGCCATAACATCAGGCTCCAGAACTACGTTTAAAGGCCCTTCGTCAACAACAGTAATTTCCTGTGTTAAATAACCCATAAATGAAAAAGTCAGAACTGAACCTTCAGGAACCTGAATAGTAAAATTACCATCCAGACCTGTAGCTGTTCCTACGGTCGACCCTTTCACGAGAATATTAGCTCCCGGAATAGGTAAACCATCAGCGGCATCAGTAACCGTTCCGGTTACTGTAATTTGCTGAGCAAATACAATACCACTGATAAGCACACCGGCCACTAATAGCATTAGTCGCCTAATTATCAGTTTGTTCATAGATATAAATGATTTAGAATTAATTACGTTTGTATTTTCTATTACTATAATTCTGTCGGCAGGCGAACATAAATTATCCCCTGCAGAAGAATATACAGCTTTAGATGTTGTTAACATACTACAACGCTAAAATTAATAGTTGTATAAAATTCGTTACTTTCTTGTTGTTACACAACTATTTAGATAGCTTTTAACGCAATCGATACCGCAAACGTTTGAAATGATAATACACCTCAATAATAGATGTTACATTATTGTTAAATTTTTTAGCTAAATTTACAGAAGAGCCTTATTTGGACCGATTATGAATAGCGGCAGTGTTACAATAAAAGACATAGCTAGAGAGCTTGAAATATCTCCTTCGACTGTTTCACGTGCGTTGAAGGATCATCCTGATATCAGTCCGCACACAAAGAAAATGGTAAACAGCCTGGCTGAGAAATGGAACTATGTTCCCAACCCGATAGCCTTAAGTCTTAAAGGAGGAAAATCAAATACCATAGGAATTATTATCCCCCAGATAGTACATTATTTCTTTTCTGCTGTGATTAGTGGTGTTGAAGATTATGCCAACGAGAATGCTTATAATGTGATGATCTGCCAGAGTAATGAGAAGTACGAAAACGAGGTTAAAAATGTACAGACCCTTTTTAACAGTCATGTAGACGGAATTATTGCATCTCTTTCGAAGCTAACCCGTAATATGGAGCACTTCAGGGAAATAATGAAAAAGAATATTCCTCTGGTATTTTTCGACAGGATCTGCGAGGAGCTGGATACCGACAGGGTTACTGTTGATGATGAAGAAGGTGCCTATATGGCTGTTAAGCATCTTATCCTGGAAGGAAAAAAGCGGATAGTGCACCTTTCGGGGCCGCCCAACCTGAGAATATCAAAAGACCGGATTGAAGGATATATACGTGCCCTTAACGAGTTCAGGATCCCGGTAAACGAAGATAATATTATTAAGTGCGACCAGATTGAAGAGGCGCAATGGATAATACCCAGCATACTAAAAAGAAATCCGGTGCCCGATGCCTTCTTCAGCGTAAATGACCTTACCGCCGCCGAAACACTTAATATGATAAAACAACATGGCTTTAAGGTTCCTGAAGAAATTGCAGTTGTAGGCTTTACAAACGGACAGATATCAAAGCTTACAGATCCGGGCTTAAGCACTGTCGACCAGCATGGCTACGAAATGGGAATTGAAGCTGCCAAACTGCTTCTTGAAAGGATTAAAGACCGATCAAGGCCAACCCAATCGAGAGTAATAAAAACCGAACTTATTATCAGGGGCTCGTCATCACGACCCCCCGGAAACATATAATCACATTGTCAAAAAAAAATCTTACTATTATGAATAAATTTATTTTGACAGCATTAGTGCTGCTCTTTTTCCCTGTTAATGCTTTCTCACAGGATGTTAATATCGATTCATGGTTAATTAAAGGTCCTGTTGAGGTTCAAAAGCCGCTTTATATATCGGGCAACGACATAAATAATGATGAGTATGCCACAAAAAACCTTCTGACAGAAAATTATATTAACCTGACCGGACTATTTCCTGTTATTGGAGATAAGTGGAAGGCTGCGAAGACGGGCAAAGAGGGTTTTGTAACTATTAAACCGCTAAAAAAAGCGGATATGCAGATCTCTTACCTGTCATTTTATATTGAATCGGACGGACTCGATGAAATAAAGATAGAGGTTGAGAGTGCCCAGATGTTCGAGGTCTTCCTTGCCGGTAAAAAGATCAGTTCAAATTACACTCTTGCCGACGAGGGAAAGACTGTTAAGCGGACGGGCACAATTGATGTTGACCCCGGTAAATATGTAATAGTTGTAAAATCCCTTTATACAGGTGAAAATAAAAATGACTGGCAGCTTAAGGCAGATCTGAGCGGCGTCCCTGACAGGGGCCTTATTCTATCGACCGAGCCTGCTCAGAAAATGACGATTCACCACCTGCTTGAAGGACCCAAGATGGGCTCTATGTCTCTTTCTCCTAACGGAAAATATGTGGCTGTAACATACTCTGAGGTCGATACCGAAACAGGCAAGAGCGGGTCGTGGACAGAAATAAAGGAAAGTGCTTCGGGAAAAATTATTCAGAGCTTCAGGAAGGACGGGACAACAGGATACAGGTGGATGCCTCGTGGTAACAGGATTTATTTTACAGAGAGAAAGGATGATCTGTCGACTATCTGGGTATATGATTTTGACAGCGGCAAAGAATATGCTATAGTAGAAAATATAGCAGATATGTCTGGCTTCTCCTGGGCCCCCGACTGTTCGTTTATTATTTATAATGTTCGTGAGACAGAAAAAAGGGGAGGTAAGTCTTCGCTGAAATATATGGATGAACTGGGCAACCGTACTTTCAGACCAACAAGTTACAATCAGCTTTATAAGTATAATATAGCCGATAAAATATCCACCAGGTTAACGTATGGAGAGCCGGGTGCCTCACTGAATGATATCAGTCATAATGGCAAATATATTGTATTCAGCAGCTCCAGACCTAATCCGACCCAGCGTCCCTTTACTCTTCAAAATATGTACCTTATGGACCTGGAAAAGGGTGAGGTAAAGACTCTGTGGGAAGATTTCAGATGGTCGGGCTATGCAAGCTTTTCTCCTGACGACAGTAAGTTGCTTGTTGCCGGCGGACCGGATACATTTGGGGAAACAGGAAGAAATATAGGCGATCAGAAGATGGCCAATAACTACGACGGTCAGCTCTATATTTACGACCTGGCGACAGGTGATGTTGATCCGATAACAAAGAACTTTAATCCTGCTGTTGGCTCGGCTAACTGGCATAGTGTTGATAATAAAATTTATATCACTGCATCAGACGAGGTTTATAGCAGACTCTTTTGCTGGGATGAGCAAAGTCGTGAATTCAAAAATATTGCTGTTGAGCCGGATAACATGTCGGCAGGAAGTTTCGCCTCAGGAGCTCTTAAGGCAGTTTACACCGGGACAAGCATGAGCAAGCATAACAGGGGCTGGCTATTAGACCTGGTAAGTGGTGAGAGCAGGCTGATTGAAAACCCCGAAGAAGAGACATACAAAAATGTTAAGTTCGGGAAAGATGAGGACTGGAACTTTAAGATGCCCGATGGAAGGGAGATAAAGGGATATATGATGTACCCGGTGGATTTTGATGCTTCAAAAAAATATCCTCTTATAGTAAATTACTACGGCGGCACCTCCCCTGTTGAAAAGTCGTTCGGTGGTCGTTACCCAATGGAAATATGGGCAGCTAATGGTTATGTTGTTTTTGTTCCACAACCCAGCGGAGCCACAGGCTTTGGCCAGGAATTTTCGGCCAGGCATCAGAATACCTGGGGTATGGATGCAGCCGATGAGGTTATTGAGGGAACAAAACAGTTTCTGGCAGCACACGACTTTGTCGACCCTGCAAGAGTAGGCTGTATAGGTGCTTCATACGGGGGATTTATGACTATGCTGCTACAGACCAAAACAGATATTTTTGCCTGCGCCATATCACATGCAGGAATAAGCAGCATAAGCTCCTACTGGGGCGAAGGCTACTGGGGTTATGCATATTCGTCTGAGGCAACAGGCGATTCATATCCATGGAACAGAGAGGATATCTACGTAGGTCAGAGTCCGCTGTTCAGTGCAGATAAGATAACAACGCCCCTCTTGCTGCTACATGGATCTGTCGATACCAACGTGCCCCTGGGCGAATCGCTTCAGCTGTGGGTTGGTCTTAAAATCCTTGGTCGCCCCGTTGAGATGGTGCAGGTTGAAGGTGAAGATCATCATATACTTACTTATTCAAAACGTATTGAGTGGCATAATGCTATTATGTCGTGGTTTGGCAAGTATCTTAAAGATGATGGCGCTGACTGGAAGAAAATGTTTCCGAAGAGCAAGCTGTAGCTTGCTGAGACGTTAGACAAAAGGTTGAGATAGCAGCAGAGCTGCCAATGGTTGAGATTGTTGCTATCGCAACAAGTAGTTTAGATGCTTGCTCCGCAAGCAATGGTTTAAAATTGAAACTCTTTTCAACTCATTTTCATCCTATTCTTCAGGGAATACTTTCCTGGCATATTCTGCTTTTGAGCCAAGGTGACTTTCCCAGGGTCTGATGCTATAGTTAAATGTTGCCTTTTTAGTATTAAGAAGGTACCTTTCCATCGGTCCCGGTCCGCAGCTACCACCTCCCAGTCCGCTATGCGCCATATCAATTGTTAATATTGTTTCCTTTCTTTTTGTCAGTTCGTAAGGATGATTAGCCTTCTCCAGGTCCATAGGGGTATAGTGCAGTGCACTGAAATTCATATTTTGCGGTGCAACAATCATAAGGCCAAATCCACCTTTATTTGTGACCGTAAACCATCTGACATTGGTTCTGTTGCCACAATCCTGGGGCCTGATATAGGGCACAAACATATCATCGACGCTGGTAATATACTTGCCTATTGCTGCGCTGCTGTTACGATCGACATAGTTCTCGTGCGGGCCTGCTCCAAAATATTCGACCGTCTCAAATCCTTCGGGCAGCTCCATAATAAATCCGAGTTTAGCAAGGGGCCATTCTGCCTGATCTGGATCAAAGCTGTTTTCTATATCTATTGCTCCATTGCCCCATACGGTATAGGATGATTTTGTTCTGAGTGTATAGGAGGAAGGAGAGACCGATTCCATCTCAATACTTACCTTAACGACCCTATCGCTCAGGAGCTTATAATTGAAGCTTATTACCTTATGTGTCATATCTCCCAGTCCGGCATCTCTCCATTTTGGTCCCGGTCCGCTACCAAAGATATAATCATTATCAACGGGGGCCCTGAAGACATTAGGCAGGGGTCCTCCAATATTCTCGTTACTCTCCGTAGAGGTATAAATCATGCGCGTTTCAGGCTTAACTCCCTCAATAGCGACGGGATCGGTTTCAATCACCTTGTTTCCGAAATAGGACATCTCTGTGATAGTACCGGCCAACATATTAAAGTTTACATTAAAGTATTTACCTGTTATGGTAAGATCATTATCAAGCTTATCGACCTTTATTGGATATATTTCTGATTTATCCATAATCACCGAGTTATCAACCTCAAGTGTTGTGGCAAAATTAAGAGGGAGCTGTTCCCATGCAACAATATGACCCACAGTACCCCAACAGCAATCAGAACGAAGAGCAAACTGAACCTTCAGATAATATTCATGTCCCTTATCAAAATAGATATCTCCCATATCAAGGTTTATCTCGCTGGTCGCTCCCGGCTCAATACTCACTGTGTCGGTGCTGCCCGACCTTATTACCGATCCGTCGCGCTCAAGCAGCCAGTTAAGTTTAAAGTCGGACAGGTTAATAAACTGGTAGCAGTTAGTTACTTTTATTTTACCTGCCGAGGCATCTGTTGCCTCTATTTTGATATACTGGTAAACCTTCTTCATCTCCTCCATCTTTGGAGTTACCTGCCTGTCGGGCGTTGTAAGTCCGTTAATGCAGAAGTTCCAGTCTGTTGGTCTGTCTCCAAAATCACCTCCATAGGCGAAGAAATATTCCTTATCACTTCCCGGCACTTTTTTAGCAAGACCCTGATCAACCCAGTCCCAGATACAGCCACCAATAAGACGATCGTGACTTTCGATAACATCCCAGTACTCCTTAAGATTACCGACGGCATTACCCATGGCATGAGCATATTCGCACATTATAAAGGGCTTGGGATTATCTTTTTTACCTGTATTATCGAGCCACTCCACAGAGGGATACATTGTTGATTCAATATCTGCCACTTCATTATTTCGTTCGTAGTGTATTGGTCGGCCAGTATCAATATCTAATATAGCCTTACGGCAGGCCACAAAATTAACACCCGGCCCTGCCTCATTACCCATCGACCAGATAATTATTGAGGGATGGTTTTTGTCGCGCTGCACCATGCTTACCTGTCGGTCGACATGAGCTTTTTGCCATTCCACATCATGACTGAGTGAGGCCTCACCGTAACCCATGCCATGAGATTCGACATTAGCCTCATCGATAACATAGATTCCATATTTATCGCACAGCTTATAGAAGTCGGGGTGATCGGGATAGTGACAGGTACGTACGGTATTAACATTAAATTGCTTAAAGAGAGTAAGATCTTTAATCATGCTCTCGAGAGACACATAACGACCTGTATAGGGATCGTGCTCATGGCGGTTTACTCCTTTCAGCTTTACAGATCTACCATTTACCCATAGCTGCTGATCTTTAATCTCTATCTTTCTGAATCCAAATCCTGATGCCAGCACCTCCCTGGTAATTCCCTTACTGTCTTTTACAACAAAGACGACCTTATAAAGATTGGGTATCTCGGCCGACCACAGATCGGGTTTTTGTATTTCTTTTGATATACTTACCCTTTCTCCCTTCGTTTGAGATATGCTGTTTACGGGTGTGGTAATTATTGGTTTTTGATTAGAATACTTCTCTCCGTCTTTAAGAAGATATGTTTCAATGGTAAGAGACTCATTATCTCCGTAATTCTTAATAGTAAGGTCGGCGATAAAGTTTGCAGAGCTAAAATCGTCAGTCAGCTCTGACCTTAAAAAATAGTCCCACAGATGAGTCTTCGGCCTTGAATAAAGGAATACATCCCTGTATATGCCACTCAGGCGCCATATGTCCTGGTCCTCAAGATAAGACCCATCGCTCCAGCGATATACTTCAACTGATATAGTATTCTCTCCGGCAGACACATAGTCAGTAATATTAAATTCTGCCGGAGTCATGCTGCCCTGGCTATATCCTACCTTCACTCCGTTTATCCACAGGTAGAAGGCGCTTTTCACACCGGCAAAGTGCACAAATATTTCGCGACCGTCCCACGATTCGGGTACTATAAAATCACGCTTATATGATCCTACCGGGTTAGGCAGCTCATTTTTGGTGTAGCCTGCCGGGGCCGGTCCGATAATCTTGGGCGGATTTTTTGCGAAGGGATATCTTACATTGGTATATATTGGTTTGCCATAGCCCTGCAGCTGCCAGTTGGAAGGAACAACAATATTGTCCCAGTAGCTTACATCATAATTTGTTTTATAAAAATCTACCAGCCTCATATCGGGGTGACTCACCCAGTTAAATTTCCATATGCCGTTAAGGCTCTCGTACCAGGGTGAATTATCGGGCACATCATTTATGGCCTGCGAAATGCTTCCATATGGGATATAACTTGCATGCGCCTCTTCCTTATTTATTCCTATTACGGCAGGATTTTCCCAATCATTTGGTTGAGCTGTTACCGGCAATGCCAGCAGCAGGTTTGCTATAATAAGAGCTAATTGTCTGATATTCTTCATATCTGGTTCTTTTTATGATACAAGCCTTTGCCTTTTGCCTTATATCTTTTGCCTGATCAAGTGAAATCAAAGCCCGAAATAAAAGCCGGATTTTCGTAAAAGAAGTCTTTCTCCTTTTCTTCCAGGTTAACAAAGTTAGCGTATACCAGTCCGGGTTTAGCATTAAGCATTCTGTTCAGGGCGCCCATATTGAGATCACTTCTAAGCATCTCAAACAGCTTACTTCTGTCGTCGACCCAGGTAAGTCCGGTATTAAAATTTTCGATGGCGCAAACCGACTCCATCAGGGCCTCAAGATCTTTCTCATGACCTGGTTTAACATAAATGGACCCAAAAACAAGAAACTGGAAGATCCCCGGTTTAAAGAGTCGCCTGTACCATGGTGCCCATGGAAATATATGCATAAAGATCCACCCCCAGGCGCCCGGCACATTTACAACATCATATTTTGTAGGTATGGCACTCAGACCGGCTACTATGTCGCCATTTAATGTTTTTACATAATATCTGTCTTCCAGAAAGGTGTTTTCGTCTGTATAGAAGGAATAATTTTTATAATAATCGCTTAAGAGAGATAGCATCTCCTGTCGTTTTGCAGGCTCAAGTTTCGCAACATCCCTGTCGGCCTGTGGATTAAAACGGCTAAAAGCCACTGTCAGAAACGAGCGTATATACTGAAAGCCAACCTGGTGTATAATATTTTTTGATCTTTCATTTGCACTTTCTACATAGGCATATACAACATTTTTATCGCCTTCCTTATAATCGGGTAGCTCAAGCATATGTGGTTGCCGGAAGAATGACAGGATCCTGCCCTTCATTGAGTCGTCAGATGCAGCGGCATCCCTGATTTTTTTCCTATTTCCCGAATCCTCTTCAGACTGAAAACTTGAATAAACAGCGAGGTACCTGAGATAAATACCGTGGAGGGAATTTTCTCCCTGGTGTATTTTCCTGTAGCACAACCCAACTGTTCCGGTAAGCCTGTCGTCCTTATAGAGTGAGACAAAGCGAATATTTTTATATGCTTCAATGCGCGACCCGATAGATTGAAGGATATAGCGCATCCCTCCCTTGCTGCCAAGCACTGTTTTACTAAGCAGCTCCACAATATTGCTATCGGCCTTATCGGTAAGTATAGCACTGAGTCCCTTAAAACTCAGAAGGGTTTTTTTCATAATTACATTTAATTATCGAGGCTCCCGAATACTTTCTGAAGCAGTGGTGTAACCCTTGCGTTTACATTCTTCCTGATCTTTAATTCCTCTTCGGCAACCTTAATAAACATACCATCGAGAGCCCTTTGAGTAAGATAGGTGCTGAGGTCTGTTTCGACCGGTGTAAATCCCGCCAGTTTACCCGGAATTGAATTTGCGAGTTTGTTCCAGTTCCCTGTAAGGGCATCCCAGGAGTCCTGAGTGGATACATTTCCTACCAGGGGTTTATTAACCGAGTTTTGAATCTTTGGACTATAGAGATTAAAAAGTTCGTTATAGGTGGTACGGTGCAGGTACTGTGTTGCAGCGTCATCTTCTCCTTTCAGAATAGAAAAAGCATCCATAATTGTCATTTGCCTTATGCTGTTAACGAATATGGGGGCAGCTTCTTTTGCAGCATCTTCGGCAGCCCTGTTAATACTCAGTATGGCATCCTGAACCAGCTTATCGCCTCCGGGTATTTTTGAAATATTATCAATTATAATATTTGCCTCTTCGGGCAGTAATATTTTTAGGGCTTCGTTGCCAAAATATCCATCTTTTGCTCCCAGTATACCGGATGAATTTCTTGCCCCGGTAATTAATGCTTCCTTAAGCCCATCGGCCACTTCGCCTTCGGTAAGCGGAACATTGGTTGATACAGTGTCTAGAACCTGCATTAATTCAGCACATGATGTTAGCAGTAATGTAATTGTAAAAATTAGTGGTAGAATAAATTTTTTCATAGTTGGTGCTTATTTCTATTTATATTTCTCCAGCAGTGCCTCTGCTATCTGCATATCAAGAGGCTTTGTTAATTTTATATTTTCGCTATTACCATCAACAAGGCTTATATTTATTCCGAGTCTTTCGACCACTGTAGCATCGTCGGTAAAATCAGGAGAATAGCTACAATCGTATGCCTTATGCAGGATATCTGATCTGAATACCTGGGGTGTTTGTACAAGCTTAATACTGTTCCTGTCGAGCGGTCTGCTGTTATTGGTGGCAGTCTCTATCTCTCTTACAGAATCTATAAGCGGTATTACAGGAATGGCAGAGCCTGTCTTGTCGGCTGCCTCAAAGCAGGCCCGGATAGTTGATACATCCACAAGAGGTCTTACAGCATCATGAATTGCTATAAGCGAATCGTCTGCTGTATATTTAAGTCCGTTTTTTACAGAATAAAATCTTTCATTGCCCCCGGCAGCAACAGTATGCTGATAAGAAAAGTTATGCTCACTGCATAGTTTTCCCCAATAAGCTATTGATGCTTCAGGAAGAACCACAACGAACCTTATGTTCTCGTCATATTCCAGGAACCTGTCTATTGTATGCATAATTACCGGTTTTTCCTGAAGCAGCAGAAACTGTTTCGGAGTATCTGCTCCCATCCTGAGGCCTTCTCCCCCGGCCATTATCAATACATATTTTTGCATTATCCTTATCTCTTAAAATATGATTTTAAGTATAGATAAACCTTTTAATTGTCTTTTTAGGTGTTTTCTCAAACTCCTCTTCGTGGATCCTGTATTCTGCAACATTCATAAAGGAAGGCATGCTATCATTAAGTTCTTTCCTGAGATGGGTATAAACTTCGTCTAAATTTTTCACATCATCAGATTTTATCTGTTCTCTGTCGGGACATACAAGCGCTACCAGCTTATGATCTTCGCTTATCACAACAGACTCCACTATGTAGGGCTGATTATTAATTGCTGATTCAATCTCTTCGGGATAGATATTCTGACCTGAGGGACCGAGCAGCATATTTTTACTTCTTCCCCTGATATATATATTTCCATCCTTATCTATTACGCCCAGGTCGCCTGTATGGAGCCAGCCATCTTTATCGATGGCTTCATTAGTGGCCTGTTCATTTTTATAGTAGCCCAGCATCACATTGGAACCACGTACAATAATCTCACCCACCTCATTCTGGGGATCTGACGAGTCTATTGCTACTTCGAGGGTATCTACTGGTCTGCCGCAGGCCTGTGGTTTTGTTGTCGACCACGGAGAATAACTTATCAGTGGTCCGCATTCTGTCATACCATATCCCACCGTAAAGGGCAGCTTTATTTTCCTGAAGAAATTTTCCACATCATGATTCAGTGCAGCTCCCCCTATAACCATTTCAATAAAGTTGCCTCCAAAGGAATTTGAAAACTTCTCAAGAACTTTCTTATACAGTATTTTATTAATTCCAGGTATGGCAAGTAATATCTTCATATGAGGCTTTGACAGAGCCGGCAGTAATTTTTTCTTATACACCTTCTCGATAACAAGGGGTACTGATATTATCAGCCTTGGCTTTATCTCACCAAAGGCACTCATGATAACGGCCGGTGATGGTGTTTTTGTAAGTATTGTAATATGGCATCCATAGGTAAACGGGAACAGAAATTCGAAGGCACAGCCAAGAGTATGTGCCAGGGGAAGGAAGGATACTATCCTGTCGCCCGGCTTAAGAGGCATATTATTCTGAGCAAACCTTACGTTTCCTGCCAGGCTCCTGTGGGGAACCATAACGCCTTTGGAATAGCCTGTGGTACCCGAGGTATAACTTAATACCGCCAGCTCTTCATTGTCGACAGACGAAAACTGAATATCGTCAGCCTTAAATGATGGATAAATATTTTCAAACTCCTTATCGAGCTGAGCAGAAAAATGCTCCAGCTCCTTGTTCCTTCCGGCAACAAAGCTGAAATCTTCAAGCCTGTAAACGGCAGATAATTCAGGCATATTTTCAAGTGCAAGATTGCCCCATATCTTTTCATCAACCAATAATAATTTAGAATCGGAATGATTAATAATATTTGTAAGATCGTCGGGCTTAAAGTCAGGCATAATCGGAACTGATACCGCACCATAGCTTACAGTAGCAAGATATGTTGCGCACCAGTGAGCCGAGTTCTTTCCCAGGAGAGACACCTTATCTCCCTCCCTGATTCCGGCCTTATCAAATATCATATGGAATTTCTTTATTCTTGCTGCTATTTCAGCATATGTATATCCTTTTCCTTTATAATCGGAAAGGGCCTCTATATCCCAATTATTACGAATACTTGCTTCGATGTAATCTACCAGCCTTTCTTTAATCATGAGTCAGATTTATTGGTTTAGGGTAAAAATACGATAATTGATTAAATGAAGAAGGGGGTTTGGGAGAAAATCTTAAACCAGTTGAAGCCTTATGTCATCCCGAGCGTCTGTCGCAAGACAGTAAGAGAGGGATCTGTCTACGACCTGTTATATTACCAGTTACTAATTTCATCATTAAGAAAGTTCCATCCCGGATTAAATCCCGAAATTAATTTATCCTTCTTCTCTCTTCTCCATGACTTAATTTGTTTCTCCCTGGAAATTGCATGATCAATAAATTGAAACCTTTCATAATAAACCAGGAATTTACAATTATATTTCTTTGTAAAGCCTGGAAATAATTTATTGGAGTGTTCATAGACCCTTCGTATAAGATCATTAGTTACCCCGGTATATATTACCTTTTTATTATAGTTTGTAACGATATATACAAAGTAATTATGTTGCATATTATTCCCTTATTCCAGATTCCTCGTCGCTTCGCTCACTCGGAATGACACTAACTTAAAGTAATTATGTTGCATATTATTCCCTTATTCCAGATTCCTCGTCGCTTCGCTCACTCGGAATGACATTAAATAAAGTACATTAGCAGCAGGGCCGCAATAGCCAGTACGTTTACCAGGGTA
>CAZWLP010000011.1:35379-43476 GCA_964634565.1 uncultured Rikenellaceae bacterium
TTAAATAAAGTACATTAGCAGCAGGGCCGCAATAGCCAGTACGTTTACCAGGGTAAAGAAATAATAAAAGCTTTCACGTTTTTTTCTGAAGTGGCCCAGTTTACGGGCAAATACTCCGATAGTTGGAACAAAAAGAACAAGCAGAAAAGCAAAAAATTCGATATCCAGAAATACTTCGCTCATACCGCCTCTTACCAGGCTTGAGAGATAAACTATCAGAAGTAAAACAAAGAGGTAGAGCAGGTAGCTGATTTTTAAAAGAAGGGTTGACACAGGATATTTTTTATGTATTCTGTGTGGTTTGAGATAGGCGTAGGCCAGGGAGAAAACAAAAATTATAAAAAAGGCCCCAAGGATAAAATTTAGTACTTCCGGAAAGTTTGCCATTATTATTAAGTATTAATTACTTCTTATTTTCAGCCCAGACAAGCGAGCTTGCCCCAAGTACAGCAGCATTTTGCACGCTCAGTTCTGATGGTAAAAGCTTTACTTTATCTTTAAAAATATTTAATAAATGCTCGTTCATAGATTTCTTTGCAGGCTCAAAAATAAAATCTTCAGCCAGGGCCAGTCCGCCAAAAAGGAATATAGCTTCCGGATTAGTATGAGCAACCAGGTCGGCCAGTTTAAACCCCAGCATTTCGCCAGTATGCTTAAAGGCCATAAGAGCTATCGGGTCTCCTTTAAGAGCAGCATCATGGATCTTCTTTGCATCGAGATCATTAAAACTGAATTCTCTTAATTCACTATCCTCAATACTGTCTGCCATAATTTTCAGGAGAGTTCTTTTAATGCCCGAGGCTGAAACATATGTCTCCAGGCACCCCGTTTTTCCACACCCGCACTCCCTGTTCGACAATCCCGGTCTTATTGTGGTATGACCCAGTTCTCCTGCAAAACCATCTTCACCATAAACCAGTTGACCATTTACAACCAGGCCGCTGCCAAGTCCGGTACCCAGAGTTATTACCACAAAATTCTTCATCCCTCTGGCTCCTCCATAAATCATCTCGCCAGCAGCTGCTGCATTTGCATCATTAGTAATAATAACTGGCAGGGAGGTATGCTTTTTAAAATAAGAACCAAGAGGAACAATACCCTTCCATGGCAGTGTTGCCGCATATTCTACTGTGCCCTTATTAATATTACCCATGGGAGCTCCTATTCCATAGCCTGCGATATTATAAGTATTATCGAGGCGCTTAACGGTAAGCTCTATCATTTCATACAGGGCCGCCACAAAAACTTCTGCCTGCTCAAAATCTT
Source organism: uncultured Rikenellaceae bacterium (assembly GCA_964634565.1). GTDB lineage: Bacteria > Bacteroidota > Bacteroidia > Bacteroidales > VadinHA17 > JAUVKT01. The sequence continues at coordinate 36,646 of CAZWLP010000011.1, forward strand.
TAGTTTTAACAGACCCTTCTGCCAGGATTTCTCCTTCTTCTGTAACTATTCCGAATGCAGTATTTGTACCTCCTATATCTATGCCTGCGGCTACTTTCATATGCTTTACCAGATAAATAGTAAATATAGTAAAAAGTGACAAGAGTGACCATGCTGCATAATATCAATAATCAGCAGCACTAATAGGATTAAAGCCAATAAACTGCTTTTTACAGTTCTTTCCAGGCCAGGGCCGCTGAGCCCAGAACGGCAGCATTATCTTCCTGAATCTCCGATTGTAATATTTTTACCCTGTTCTGTAATAGCGGAAAAATATAGTTATCAAAATATTTTCTGACGGGAACAAGGAGAAGATCACCTGCGTTAGCCAGTCCGCCAAAAAGAAAAACTGCCTGGGGGGAGGTTACAACGGCTGTATTGGCAATTGCCCTGGCCAGCATCTCTGCAGTAAAGTCGAAAGCCTCAAGGGCCAGCTTATCTCCTCTTCCCGCAGCCTCTGCAATGATTTTTGATGTCATCTCTCCCGGATTAATATTCCTTAGCTCGCTTATATTATCTGTATCTTCAAGAAGTAATTTAACTGTAGTAACAATGCCGGGAGCAGAAACATACTGCTCGAGACAACCTCTTCTTCCACAGTTACATTGCCGTCCTTCAGGATCCATAATCATATGGCCGCATTCGCCAGCAAAGCCTGTATAGCCGTAAACAACATCACCATTTACAACTATGCCACTACCAAGACCTGTGCCAAGAGTAAAAACAAAAAAGTCTTTCATCCCCTTTGCTCCGCCAAACAATTGTTCGCCCAGGGCTGCTGCATTAGCATCGTTGGTAAGGACAGACTTTACTCCTGTTTTCTTTTCAACCATTGCAGTAAAGGGAATTATGCCGGGCCATCCAAGGTTAGGAGCTTCTTCGATAGTACCATTGTTATAGTTTCCATTGGGGGCACCAATACCTATCGATCTGAGATTATACCTGTTATCAACAAGCTTTGAAAATTCGGCAGCCAGGGCATCAATAAATCCATCTACCTTGTCGTAGTCTGTGGTTTTGATATTAGAATTAGCCAGTACAGCTCCGTTCTTATCAACTACTCCGATCGCGGTGTTTGTTCCACCAATATCTATTCCTATAACAACATCTTTCATAATACTAATTTTCTTATTTACCAGATGCTTTCTTTTGTTCCCGCATCTGTTCATTTTTATAATTAAACTCGTTTATTTCCCAATCCTGGACCAGGTCCCACTGAACCTTTATATCAATAATACCCGGATAGAAAGATACCGGCTCGGGCTGTCGCCTGCTATAATAGTCGCCGGTGGTCCACTTACCGTTTCCATCCAGATCAAAGATTGCCTTAACTGTATATTCACCTTTCTCAAGCAGGGGGTAAAAAATTTCGGCAGGCTCTTCATTTGTTAAATAATTTTCTTTTACTACAATATCCTTTGAGTTTATCAGCTGCAGAATTATATTTTCGTTATAACCCGAGAGTCGCATGGTAAGGGTTCCGTACGATTCTCTGTTATTGACTTTAAAACTGAGGGTGGCAGAGTCGTTAATATTACCGAAGATATCAGAAAAAGCACCTTTATCGTATATGAGCATATAGACACTATCCTCTTCAAACTGATACTTTAATATCAGTTTCTTGTTTGATGTTGAATCTTTTAAGAGGGTGTAAGTAAGTGGAAGCATATTTGTGTCTGACTTCACATACAGATCAATAAGAGAGGTGTCGGGATCATCAAGAGGGGTATCAATAAAGAATAATATATCACTACCAGGCTTAAAGCCTGTGGGAGAAGATACATTATTTCTAACATTAAGTCCTTTCCTGGCGGTCTCTCTCTTACCCCTCTGCGGCCTGGGTTCATAATACCTGAAGCTAAGAGTATCTGTTGTAATAATAATTGTGCCGCTTGAATCAGTCTCCGGATATTCTGCGCTAAGGCTAAGTGTTTCCTGCTTATAGGCCAGTGAATCCAGCAGCCATATAACAACGGTATCTTTACCGGGCAACATTTCCATTGAATAGCGAACATCAATACTATCGATAAAATTTATTGCAAACTGGCCTGTATCAAGGGCCTGCTTAAAGACAAACATCAACTTATAGGCCTCATCCCTGGCAGTTGTTACAAGGTACTGGGTCTTGCTCTGTCCCTGGAAATAAAACAGCTTGTATTCTTTACCGGGTATTGAGAGATACTTTGCAGAGTCTGCAGCCGTGGCAAGAGAGTCGGGCATCTCGGGAATATAATTATTTGCTCCGCTAAGGCTTATTGTTGAATCAATAAAGGCAAATATTTCGTCGTCAAGATCATAAAATTTGTTGTTATTGTTGTCAATAAGACCATAGATCGCATATTCACCTTCGGCAATATTATTTATCCTGAATTTACCATCTGATCCTGCTCTTGTAATATAATCGGGTAGGCTTGTCGCGGGAGCAGTGTCGCTCAGGTTTGCATAGAGCGTTACAAATATTTCTTCACCCGAATCAAGTGTTCTGGCATCATATATTGTTCCGGTAACAGAAAGGGAATCCAGTGTTGGTCCGGTTGAAAAGACATATTGAAAATTCTCAATAGCATTACCCTCGTTCAGGTCGCGTACAGCATCCATAAAATAAAAGGTATAGGTAATACTGTCGCGTAATTCCTCCTCAAAGCTGACAATTAATTTTTTACCCTTTGTTGATATTACAGGTTTCTTATCAAAGGGAGGGGAAATCATCAGTTTCTGATCTACATTGTCGAGAACAAAATATTCGTCAAAAGTTATTTCAAATTCCTTTCTGTCGAAGTTAATGCTCTTGTCGACAGGCTCAGCTTCCACAACAACAGGAGGAGTCTTATCTTCGGGCCCGCCCGACGGACCAGCATTATTTTGTTTTGCACACGAAAACAATAAATATGCTGTAATTATCAAAAAAGCAATATGTAAGACTTTATGCATGCCGTCAAAATAAGTCGATCGGATTACAAACCTACATCAAATTTTTCTTAATTTTGAAAATCAATTTAAAATAGTTTGCCATGACATTTGCCATAATAACCTGGGATGTTAACCCGGAAATATTCAGAATTGGAAATTTTGCAGTAAGGTGGTACGGACTTCTTTTTGCTTCAGGATTTTTGTTTGGTTATCTGCTGTTTCAAAAGATGTTTAAGAACGAAGGTATTAAAGAGGATGTGCTCGATAAGCTTACCGTTTATGCAGCCCTGGGTACAATTATTGGTGCCCGCCTGGGCCATTGCCTCTTTTATGAACCCTCTTATTATCTGGCTCATCCGATAGAGATAATAAAGGTATGGCAGGGAGGACTGGCCAGTCATGGTGCGGCACTTGGTATTTTACTTGCCCTCTGGCTTTTTATAAGAAAGGTAAAAAAACCATATATATGGATTCTCGACAGGATAGTTATTGTTACAGCGCTTGCCGGAGCCATGATAAGGCTTGGCAACCTTATGAATTCGGAGATTTATGGCATTGAAACAACTTTGCCCTGGGGATTTGTTTTCCTGAGAAACAACGAGGTTGCCCCAAAGCACCCGACTCAGATTTATGAAGCCCTTGCCTACCTTATTATTTTTGTGTTACTGCACAGGATCTACTGGAGGAAAAAGGCAGGTGAATTTATTCAGGGATCAATATTCAGTCTTTTTCTGATACTTGTTTTTACCTTCCGCTTCTTTATTGAATATGTTAAAGAGGACCAGGTTGCCTTTGAGGCAGGCATGAAATTAAATATGGGACAATGGCTGAGTATACCATTTGTACTAATTGGGGTGGTACTGCTTATTTACAGTATTCGAAAACATAGATTGGCTAAGGAAAAAGTATAAAGGATAAAGGAAAAAGTAAAAAGGTTTTTGTTTTTTACACTGAATATGTCAATCTTGTTTTCTAACCTTGAAACAGATTCGTCCTAGTATTAGACACAGTTCCTGACTTTCTGTGACGAGGGCGGATAGATCTTTATTGCCGGGAAATACTGTCTGCAAAATCCTAAGCCAATAATTAGATTCTCTCATTTCTTTTAACGAGATATTGACTTTATGTCCAAAATCGGCCCTGGATTCAGCAGCCTGTGCTTCTTCATAGTTCGCCCCTGCAGATCCTGAAGATTTAGTCAACTGATATTTTATTGACTGGATATCAGAGCTGTCGTTAAGTCTCCTAAGAATCTTTATAACATTTACAGCGAAACCAAATAACCTTTTTTGCAATTGGTTTTCTTCCACAACATAAATTTACAAAATTCCTGGATTCTGGCAGCTACCTCTTTCCCTTTTTACTTTCCACTTTTACCTTTTTCCTTAATTTTCCTATTTCCTCACTATCCCATAAAACAAAATATCAATTGTTGCCGCGATTCTATGATCCTGGCTGCCCTTTTTTGAGCCCCAGAAGAGGGGACGTTCGAGTCCTTTAAGAGCAGTTTGAACCGCCATTGCAGCCAAGCCTGTATTCTTAAGGTTAAAATGACCTGAGCGCACTCCCACCCATAAAATATACCTGAAAAATGCAAGCTCCTGCCTGTCGTACTTTTCACGCTGTTTCTCAATAAAATCAAAGTGGTCGAGCTCGCTGTTAAATATAGCGTTATAATAATTTGAGAGTTTTTCGAATGCCTCCAGTCTGACCTTCACATAAAGCCTTAATCTTTCTTCCGGATTATCTGTGCTTCTTATAGCCGCAGAAAGCTCATTCTTAAGTATTTGAGCCTCATTGTCGATAACTGCTTCAAAAATCTCTTCCTTGCTTTTAAAATAGTAATAAATAGAACTTTTGCCCTTTCGAAGAGCAAGGGCAATCTCTTCCATGGTGGTTTTTTTAAAACCATACTGACTGAATATCTTACTTGATACTTCAACTATTTTATCTCTATATTTCTCTTTATCAACCATATACGTCTGGATAATTATTCATGGTGCAAGATAAATATATTATTACTAATAACGAAAATTTTAACTTGTTTTAGAATCTACCGGTCGACAATTCGAAAAGGCTGCTTTGGAACACAAATTTTTTTCGTCAAATTTTAGTAGTTTTAGAGATTAATAAATCAAAAACAGATACTTAGGGTGAAGGTCGCAGGAGAAATGTACGAGTCGATATGGCTCGATCAGAACGACAATACTCTGGTTGGAATAATCGACCAGAGAAGACTTCCCTTTGAATTCAAAACAATAAATCTGGGTTCGGTAGAAGATATATACAATGCTATTTCCGGTATGGCATTAAGGGGCGCCCCGCTGATAGGGGCTGCAGGTGCTTTCGGAATGTACCTGGCCTGTCTTGAAATGACCAAAAAAACCTTATACAGGGATCATATTAATAATGCAGCTAAATTCCTTGCCTCCGCCAGACCAACGGCAGTTAATCTCGAATGGGCTATAAATATCCAGCTGGAGAAGCTTAATGGTATACAGTCGAGGGATGAGATGATAAATATTAGTCGTGAAACAGCTCTTGCTATAACAAGGGGTGAAGTAGAAAACTGTAAACAAATTGGGGAAGCCGGACTGCCTTTGATTGAAGAAATAAGCAAGAAGAAAAACGGGAAAGCTGTAAATATATTAACCCACTGTAATGCCGGCTGGCTGGCATGCGTTGATTACGGAACAGCTACGGCGCCGATATACCTTGCTTATGATAAAGGTATTGATATTCACGTATGGGTTGATGAAACCAGGCCCCGCAACCAGGGATCCCGACTTACAGCCTTTGAGCTTGGTCAACATGGAGTGCCCCATACCATTGTGTCAGATAATGCAGGGGGCCTGCTAATGCAAAAAGGAATGGTTGATATTGTAATCGTCGGCTGCGACAGGGCTTCGGCCAATGGTGATGTGGCCAATAAAATAGGCACCTACCTGAAAGCCCTGGCAGCGAAAGATGCCGGTATCCCCTTTTATTCGGCACTGCCCACATCCACCATCGACCGCAGCATCAAAAACGGGATGAAAGAAATAGTAATAGAAGAAAGAGACGAGAGGGAAGTAACGCATATCGAAGGATGGCTGGATAATGAGATCGTTGAGGTTGGTCTTTGTCCTAAGGACACGACAGCGTCTAATTATGCCTTCGACATAACACCATCAAGACTTATTTCCGGACTGATAACAGAAAAAGGAATTGTCGATGCATCAATAGAAGGAATTAATAGTTTATTTAATAAATAGTATATAAGCAAAATGGAAGGTGTAGTTAAATTTAATTGCTACTGGAAGCAGTCGGGACCAATAATCACCGACGAACCATACTCTATTATGAATTACTGGCGCGAGGTACTGGTTAATATGGACCTGATAGGGGCCTATGAGAACGGGGTTGGTTTTGGTAATTTAAGTTTAAGAGACAAGCGGTCGAATAAATTTTTTATCACAGGCTCAGCCACAGGAGAAATACCGGAACTTGAGCCGGGTCATTATGTATATGTTGAAGGTTATAATTTTGAAGATAATGCTGTGATGTGCTCCGGTCCGCTTAAAGCATCCTCAGAGTCGCTTACTCATGCCGCAATATATAAAGCAGATTCAGAAATAAATGCAATTATTCATGTTCACAGCATGGAATTGTGGGAAGAGCTTAAAAATGAGGTTCCAACCACCAGGGAGGAATTTGAATATGGAACAGCAGGACTTGCTTTAGATATATTCAGGTTATTTAAAGAAACCGAAGTTATTGAAAAAAGGATTATTGTAATGGCCGGCGACCAGGCCGGAATAATTACCTTCGGTAACGATATGGATGAAGCAATTAATGTGCTTATGTCTTATATAGGTGAATAATGATAAAAATAGGAATAAT
>CAZWLP010000011.1:43576-47793 GCA_964634565.1 uncultured Rikenellaceae bacterium
GCAAGAGATAAAAAACTAAAAATATATTAACATGAAGAAAATTGTACGTCTGTTCCTGCAGGGCCTGCTCTATATAGCCCCTATCGCGATCACAATTTATATTATCTACCTGATATTTACATTTGTTGACGGACTGCTGCAAAAATGGCTTGAGCAGTTTCTGGGTATAAATATCCCCGGACTGGGTCTTCTGATAATAGTTGCCTTACTGATATTGATCGGCTTAATAGGCCAGACTTTCCTGGCAAGGCCCTTTAAAATGCTGTTTGGCAAACTGATGCAAAGAATCCCCATACTTAAGGTTATATACTCTGCTTTTAATGATCTGTTTTCTGCATTCGTCGGTAAAGAGAGAAAGTTTAATAATCCCGTAGTAGTACTGGTGAATAAATCCCTTGGTCTTGAGAAACTGGGATATATGACCGAAGAGGACCTCTCGCTGATTGACAGAAAGGATAAAGTAGCAGTATATTTCCCCCACTCATATAACTGGTCGGGAGAGTTATTCCTTGTCCCCAGGGAACTGGTAAAACCAATAGATGTGCCACCAACAGAGGTGATGAAATTTATTGTTTCAGCCGGGGTGGCCGACTGGGATTAATCAGGAAAATTTGTCCTCTCTTCTCTTAACCTTTCTGTCAAATTGACGTATAGGCTCCTGTTTTACAGGCCATTATGGCAGTCTCGTTAACCCGGAATGCTTATTGATGTTTGATTCTGAAGAAAGGAAAAACAATATGCAAGAAGACAAATTAACAATAAAAGCGCAGGAAGCATTAAGTCGTGCCGGGACAATAGCAACTGCGAATGGCAATCAGGCAATAGAATGCGGCCATATGTTACAGGCCATTATGGAAGTGGATGAGAACATCCTTCCGTTTATATTCAAGAAACTTAGTGTAAATGAATCTTCGGTAAGAGGAGCCTTAAATGGTATTACACAATCCTACCCACGTGTAGATGGTGGAGAAATCTATTTCTCTGATACAGCAAAAAAGGTATTTACAGATGCCGGGGCTCTGGCTAAGGATTTTAAGGACGATTATATAGCACTGGAGCATTTATTTATTGCACTGGTATCATCCAAAGAAAGTGTCGGACAGATGCTGAGAGATAGCGGTCTTAGCCGAAAAGATGTAATAAAAGCAGTAGACGAGTTGCGAAAGGGCTCAAAGGTTCATAGCAACAGCCAGGAAGACACATATAATTCTCTTTCGAGGTATGCAATAAACCTAAACGAAAGGGCCCGAAGCGGCAAGCTCGACCCTGTTATAGGAAGAGATGAGGAAATAAGGCGTGTTTTACAGATACTTTCAAGGAGAACAAAGAACAATCCTATTCTAATAGGTGAGCCAGGTGTGGGTAAGACAGCAATAGGTGAAGGTATTGCTTTCAGGATAGTTAACGGGGATGTTCCCGACGACCTTCTGACAAAAGAAATATGGTCGCTCGATATGGGTGCTCTTATTGCAGGGGCCAAGTATAAGGGTGAATTTGAGGAAAGGCTTAAGTCGGTAGTTAAAGAGGTTATATCTTCGGATGGAAACGTAGTGCTCTTTATTGACGAGATACACACCCTTGTGGGTGCAGGTGGCGGTGGTGAAGGAGCAATGGATGCAGCCAATATATTAAAGCCTGCCCTGGCCAACGGTGATCTTCGTGCCGTGGGAGCAACAACGCTTAACGAGTACCAGAAGTACTTTGAAAAGGATAAGGCCCTTGAGAGGCGTTTTCAGAAAGTGATGGTTGATGAGCCCGGAGAGGAAGATGCAATATCCATACTTCGGGGTATAAAGGAACGATACGAAAATTATCACAGGATAAGAATCAAGGACGAGGCCGTTGTCGCAGCCGTCCAGTTATCAGCCAGGTATATAAACGATCGCTTCCTGCCCGACAAGGCAATAGACCTTGTTGATGAGGCAGCTGCACACCTTCGTCTTGAAATGAATTCCAAGCCCGAGGAGATAGACACCCTCGACAGGAAGATACAGCAGCTTGAGATTGAAAAAGAGGCCTTTAAGAGGGAAAAGGACAGGGAGCGCACTGACTTAATAAAGAAACAGCTGGCCAACCTGGAGGAGGAAAGGAAGCAGTTGGCGGCGATATGGGAAGAAGAAAAAAAGATAGTGACCTCAATCCAGGAAACAAAGATCAATATTGAGCAGCTTAAGCAGGATGCCGACAGGGCTGAAAGGGAGGGCAACCTGGGGCTGGTGGCAGAGATACGTTACGGACAGTTACCGGCTGCACAGCAGGAGCTGGATAAGTTTGTTCAGAAGCTGACCGAATATGAAAACAGCGGAAAGAGGCTGGTAAGAGAGGAGATTGTTTCGGAGGACATAGCTGAAGTAGTATCCCGTTGGACAGGTATTCCCGTTTCCAGGATGATGCAGAATGAAAAAGAAAAGCTCCTTTATATTGAGCAGGAACTGGAGAAAAGGGTTGTAGGACAGGATGAAGCCATTAAGGCTGTTGCCGACGCAATAAGAAGAAGTCGCGCCGGTCTCTCTGATGAGAACAGGCCTGTTGGTTCGTTTATGTTTCTCGGAACGACCGGCGTTGGTAAGACAGAGCTTGCAAAAACCCTGGCCGAGTACCTGTTTAACGATGAGAACCAGATTACCCGTATAGATATGAGCGAGTACCAGGAAAGGCACGCTGTTTCGCGACTGGTAGGAGCACCTCCGGGATATGTGGGCTATGATGAGGGAGGACAGCTGACCGAGGCAGTAAGGAGAAAGCCCTACTCGGTTATACTGCTTGATGAAATAGAGAAGGCTCACCCTGATACCTTTAATATACTGTTACAGGTGCTTGAAGACGGCAGGCTTACGGATAACAAGGGTCGTGTTGCCAATTTCAAGAATACAATTATTATAATGACCTCCAACCTGGGATCAGAAATAATAAGTGAAGGTTTTTCAGGGACGAACGGGGATATTAACGATAAACTTTTCGCTGATACCAGGGAGCGGCTGTTTGAGCTTCTTAAAAAAACCATCAGGCCCGAGTTTATTAACAGGGTTGATGAACTGATTATGTTCAGACCTCTTGGGAAGGAAAGCATAGAAGGCATTATAAGGATACAGCTCTCGAGGCTTGCAGTTACACTTGCAAAGCAGGATATCAGCTTCGAGATTAGCGATAATGCCATGACCTTCCTTGCAAGCAGGGGCTTTGACTTTAATTATGGAGCACGGCCATTAAAGAGGCTTATTCAGAAACAGATACTCGACGGCCTGTCGCTTGAGCTTCTGCGGGGCAGTGTAGCGCCTGGGATGAAGGTTATTATCGACCTTGAGCAGGACAGGATAGTATTCAGAAAAAGTGAATAAAGGGCGCTAACAATAATTTAGTATTGTATATTTTCAGAAAAAACTGTAATATTGCAGTCCGAAAATTGACCAGAGAAGCAGAGAAATCTGTTTAAACAACATACCGCACGCCGTCGCCGAAGGCTATGGCGAGCAACGGGCCCATAGCTCAGCTGGTCAGAGCACCTGACTCATAATCAGGGGGTCGCTGGTTCGAGCCCAGCTGGGCCCACAAAAAACACCCGCCAAACGGCGGGTTTTTTTTTGGGAGCTGGCCTCGAGCTAACGCTGCAGTCTGGCCCCTCGCTAAAAATGTCCCCCGGACATTTTATTGACGCTCGGTCCTGAGCCCAGCTGGGCCCACAAAAAACACCCGCCGTTTGGCGGGTGTTTTTTTGGGAGAGAGACGCCATGCCTGGCGCATTCTTGACGACGGCGGTTTTATTTTGAATAATTCTTTGGGTTATCCTGTATATATTTTACGATTCTTTCATAATCTTTCCTGTTGCGTATTATGTGAACGTAATATCCTGCCTGCCATGAAAATTTCGGATCTATTATTCTCGATTGAATTGTTACGGATGATTTAATTCCTCGAATAATTGATGGAATATTGTTGTATTGTGCACCGAATACATTTCGATTTTTTTCACCCGTAGAGACGCCAGGCCTGGCGTCTCTACGTATTATTATAATACCATGAACATGATTCGGCATAATAACCAAATCATCCATATATAAATTTAATTCGGGACGTATCAATGGTGTTATATGCCATTCCTTTCTAACAATCTCTCCTATTTCTGATAAGATCATTTTGCCATTGTCTACGCACCCCAGATAAGGCTTCCTGCGTTTTGTGCATATTGTTATATAATACGCCGCATTGCTCCCATAATC
>CAZWLP010000012.1:0-43689 GCA_964634565.1 uncultured Rikenellaceae bacterium
GGACGGTGATCCCGAGTTATCGGGTGAACACCCCCCCGGCATTCTTGTCGGTGGGAACGGTGATCCCGAGTTATCGGGTGAACACCCCCCGGCATTCTTGTCTGTGGGGACGGTGATCCCGAGTTATCGGGTGAACACCCCCGGAACTTACCAGATCCTGTACAAAATAATAATCTTTATCAAAGAACTCTCTTTTCAAATAAAACCACAAAAAACATGCCGCTAATTGACTTAAACAGGCATGGAATGACCAGATCATTAATTTCACCGACAGATTTGGGCAGTCATCCATATTTACTATATTTGAACATCTTCATATCTAAAATTTTCAGATAGTTGCATTTATCCTCAGTCATTACATCATTCGGATAAGAAGAAATAGCTGAAAAAATAATGTCTAAAATCGGAAGAAAGGAAGTAATTAGAAAAATAAGGCCTCAAAACATTGTTTTGCCGGTTATTATTGGATTATTACTTGTAGCCTATCTAATAAAGAAGGAATTTGCCGGGGAATCATTTACAGAACTATCGTTTAATACAAGATCATTTTTATTTTTAGGCCTTGCCCTTTGCTGTATGGTATTCAGGGACCTGGGTTATATGATCCGTATCAGAATTCTTACAGAGAACGATCTTACCTGGAAGAAAGCATTCAGGGTAATAATGCTTTGGGAATTCACTTCGGCCATTTCACCATCAACTATAGGAGGAACTGCCGTTGCAGTAGTTTTTATTCATAAGGAAGGACTGAAAGTTGGTCGCTCATCATCGGTTGTTCTTTTAACCTCCTTTCTTGATGAATTATATTTTGTACTTATGTTCCCTCTACTTTTGCTACTTATTAGCAAGGAAAGATTATTTATGCAACATAGCATATTGTCGGATAAAGCCCTGTATATTAATGAATTGTTTTTGTTTGCTTTTATCGGTTACACAATCAAATTAATCTGGGTAATTCTTGTTGGCTACGGATTATTTTTCAATCCCAGGGGTCTTAAAAAACTAATTGTGAAAATTTTCAGTATGCCTATTCTGCGACGATGGCATGAGCAGGCAATTAATGCAGGAGACGACATAATAAAAAGCTCTATGCATTTTAAGGAAAAGAATGCTTTTTTCTGGATAAAGGCCAGCCTGGCAACTTTTCTTTCATGGACATCAAGATACCTTGTGGCCAATGCTATTCTGATTGCATTTTTTGCAGTAAAGGAACATATTCTGATTTTTGCCCGCCAGCTTGTAATGTTTATAATGATGATTATTAGTCCGACCCCCGGAGGGAGCGGAATAGCTGAATTCTTATTTTCCAGATATCTTTCTGACTTTGTCCCTGTAAGTCCCGGGAATATTGGCGCTACAGCACTGGCTATTGCTCTGATGTGGAGGGCTGTTACATATTATCCCTACCTGATTGCAGGAACTATTATAGCACCCGGGTGGATAAACAAAAACTTCTTTAGAAACAGATATAATAAAAAAGTTAAGGGTGAGGAATCTTAGTATTTTAAATAAGTATTTTTATCTTGTTAGCTCTATCAAAAAAATTAAATCTGATATATGAGTGAGGAGATATTAAAGGCTCTGATGCAACTATTTGCCTTAATCGTAAAACAGGATGGAGGAATGCTGTCTAACGAACGGGAATATGTCCTTAACTTCCTGAAGAAACAATTAAGCCCGGGCTCGGTGCCTGAATATCTTGAACTATTTGACACTAATGCAGGTCCGCTGACAAATATAGCAGACGAAAATGATAATGAACCACCCTCGGTAAAAGACTCAGTAAAGATTTTCAGTATCTGCAAGAAAATAAACCGTACTCTTAATCAGTCTCAGAAAGTAGTGGTTCTGATGAGGCTTTATGAACTTATCGATTCGGATAAGAGATACACACTTCAGCGAATGAATATTGTTAATACTGTCGCCGAAGTATTTAAAATTGTTAAGGATGAATTTACCAGCATTGATATCTTTGTAAAGCTGGGTGCTGTCTCTGAGCCAGAACATCCTTCAATCCTGAAGCTTGACAACGCTTCAACCTGTTTTGACTGTTCGGAGGAAGAAATTGAGCTTAGCAGAGATAATAATATCTTTATTCTCTGGATCGCGAGTGTCGATCTCTACTTTATTAAGCATTTCTCATCCAGCCAGCTTTTTCTTAACGGACTGCTTTTACTACCGGGAAAGGTGTATACAATAGCAAAGGGTAGTTCTCTTAGATACCAGCAGGGGAAACCCATTTATTACAGTGATATTGCATCTCACTTTCTTGCCACTAAAGATTTTAATAAGATATCTCTGGTAGCTCAAAACCTCAAGTATATATTTCCTGGCAATAATATTGGTCTTAATGATATTAACCTGAACGAATCGGAGGGTACGCTTCTGGGCATAATGGGATCCAGCGGATCCGGGAAGACAACTCTTCTTAACCTCCTGAGCGGAATCTCCCAGCCCAGCTCTGGCACAGTCAGGATTAACGGTATCGATATTAACAATACAAATCAATCAATAGAAGGAGTAATTGGCTATGTTCCGCAGGATGACCTTTTAATCGAAGATCTTACAATCTTTCAGAATCTGTTCTTTGCTGCAGGCCTCTGTTTTAAAGATAAAAGTAAATCTGAGTTAACAAGGCTGGTTGATAACTCCTTAAACAGTCTGGGACTGTTTGAAAAAAGGGATCTTAAGGTAGGCTCGCCGATGACTAAAATTATTAGCGGAGGCCAGAGAAAAAGATTGAATATTGCTCTTGAACTAATAAGGGAACCCTCCATAATGTTTCTTGACGAGCCTACTTCAGGCCTGTCCTCGAGAGATTCGGAAAATGTGATTGACCTGCTAAGAGAATTAACTTTCAAGGGTAAACTGATTGTAACGGTTATTCATCAGCCCTCTTCCGAGATATTTAAAATGTTCGACCGGATGTTAATCCTCGACCAGGGGGGTGAGATGGTTTATTATGGAAATCCAATTGAGGCACTGGTACATTTTAAAACCCTGGATGCACAGATTGAAAGTAGCGTGGGGGAATGTCCCACATGTGGTAATATTAACCCCGAAACCATTTTTAATATTATCGAAACTGAGGTAGTTGATGAATTTGGCAGATATACAGGCAAACGAAAAATGTCGCCCGAGAACTGGGCCAGGGAATTTAAAGAGTTGTACCCGCCTGAAGAACCTGAAGAAGTTAAAGATCCTCCTCCTTCAAACCTTAATGTTCCTTCCCCGCTTAAACAACTAAGATTGTTTGCACAAAGAGACATTTTAAGCAAAATTTCAAACAGGCAATATGTTATACTCACCCTGCTCGAAGCTCCTGTTCTGGGGTTTATGCTTTCGTACATAATTAAATATATTGCCGATCCCTCTTCCAGAACATACATTTTCAGAGAAAATGAAAATATACCAATTTATATTTTCATGAGTCTTATTGTTGCACTCTTTCTGGGTCTTATTACTAGTGCAGAAGAGATATTTAAAGACAGACGAATACTTAAAAGGGAACGGTTTCTTCACCTTAACAGAAGCAGCTACCTTCTTGCCAAGATTGCTGTACTGCTCTTTATTTCTGCCCTTCAGGCATTTCTGTTTGTTGCAATTGCTAACTCCGTACTGGAAATAAAATCACTGTTCTTCCAGTACTGGCTTGCATTTTTCACCACAGCAAGCTGCGCAAGTCTTATTGGATTAAATATCTCAGCAGCCTTTAATTCTGCCATTACAATTTATATTGTTGTGCCAATGGTAATGATCCCCATGATGGTTCTGAGCGGGGCAATGTTTCCTTTCGATAAGTTAAACAGGACAATAGGTAGCGTTGGGAAAGTTCCTGTTATTGCGGAGATAATGCCAACAAAATGGACTTACGAAGCACTGATGGTTACACAGGCTAAAGATAATGATTACGACAAGCTTGTTTACCAGTACGACAAAGAAAGCAGCCAGGCAGATTTCTATGCATCCAGACGATTAATGTCGCTTGAAGATGCACTTGAAGTTACAGTAAGAGCATACAGGAACAAGGAGCTTTCCGAAGATTATCCTGCTAAAACCAGTCTGATCAAAAATGAAATAGAACACCTTGGGTCCCTGAATATTTTTGAACCATTTGAGTCGCTTGATAAGATTAATCCGGTCGACTTCAATCATCTTCTTGCTGAAGATATAGGAGAATATATTCAGAATGCCATCTCTAACTTCAATATAATAGCTAACTCGGCTGAGATCAGAAAGGACATTTTTATCAATTCCAACCGCGAAGCTCTTGACATAGTTTTTGATAACAGCCATAATCAGAAACTTGAAGAAATAGTTAAGAAGGTATATGAGCAAAACAAGATACTTGAATATAAAGACAGGTTTATTCAGAATGTTAATCCGATTTATCTTGATCCGGAAATAGCAGGGCCTTTGAGTTTCCGGACTCATTTTCTTGCTCCCCGAAAACAAATATTCGGACAACTGGTTGATACCTTCATGTTTAACATCAGCATTGTGTGGATAATGACCATTGGCCTGTATATACTACTTTACTTCAATGGCCTGGAAATAATAGTTAACAGGCTCAGTCGGAAATAATTAATAATTACCACTATTAATTCAATTCGACTTTTATTTTTTGTTTTTTTTTATATTTTTGTATATCTGTGCTAATTGTCCCAATATGAAAAGTATTTCCAAAATAGTTTTATTCCTGATTGCTGTGATGCTTATATCATGTGGCAATTCCGGAAAAAAAGGCGGGAACTATATATTCCCTGAGTCAGACTCCCTTCCTGTTGATGAGGTTGAAAAACTGAGCCAGGAAGCAATAGAAGATATAGTCCAAAATATTAGTTCGCCGGTGGAAATGGCAGCACTTCTTCAATCTTTAGACGTTCCTTTTATTGCCGAATACCTGGCATCTACAAGGGGATCTGAAGCACTTACCACCAGCTTTGAGCAGGCACTCCAGTTAGGTATCTACGGAGCTGATCTTGGATACCTTAATATTTATGAAAAAACGGGTACTGCCATAGAAAACCTTACTACAATAACCAGGCTTGCCGATGGGATTCGTGTTGGACAATTTTTTGATTTTGAAACTTTGAAAAGATTGGCCTTAAACAAAAATAATCTTGACTCTCTCCTCTTTATGTCTGTTCATTCATATAATCAGATAGATGACTACCTCAGGGAAAATAACAGGGGATATCTTTCTGCACTAATGATAACAGGGGTATGGCTGGAAGCCCAGTATCTGGTTTGTAAGGTTGTAGATGAATACCCTCATCCTGAAATCAAGAATCGGATTGGCGAACAAAAGATTGTACTGAACGACCTTATGCTGCTACTTAATCCTTACAGAGAATCAAGTGCAGAATATGCAGATCTTTATAAAAACTTCGAAAGAATAAAAGCAGCTTACCTGCCGGTCGATATTTCGTATACTCCCGGCGAGCCCGAAACTGTTGAGAAAGACGGAAGGCTGGTTGTGATTCAGAAAGAAGAAAGTGTGATAACTATGACTGATGAACAACTCTCACAGATCGTAAATATAATTGAAGAGATCCGAAATAATTTAATCTCCTTATAATCAGACATGAATAAAATATTTTCTATACTGGTTTTAATTTTTACATATATGACCCTTCAGGGTCAGGATCCACAGCAACTTATTAGTCAATGTGCGCTTGATATAGGTGAAAACACTACCTACCTTAAGGATTTTGTTATTAAACTGCCTTCTGCTTCAGATCCTTCTGATGCACCGGTCTATAAAGCTAACTTCTATTTTATGAAGAACCAGAATTACCGTTTTACAATGTGTAACTCTGATGGTTCAGAGGGAGAGCTTGTGCTCGCTCTTTACGACAAACAAAAAATGATTACTACATCTTATCTCAAAAGTTCCGGTAAAGTGTACAGTTCGGTCGATTTTGCATGTAACAAGACAGGCCTGTACCAGTTGTGGTATACTTTTAAGGACGGACAAAAGGGATATGGCGTGGGTATAGTATCTCTTGTAAAATAGATATTCCTTTTAATTGTATATTGCAAGTATCTGGATAATCAGAATCGCCAGAAATATTATAGCAAACACAATGTTTGCTATTTTTTTATTTTTCACAAACACAATAAAATGAGATACGATATATACAAAAGGAATCATTACTACATATATCAGCTCAACAGATGCTGAAGGAACAATGAAATACACTGCCACGCAAATAATAGCTATCCAGACCAACAATGAAAATGTTTTTCTTGTCTTTATCTTTTTCGTGGCGAAAATACTAATCAGGTGAGACAGAGAAATAGTAAAAAGTAACACTCCTGTAAGCAGTACAGTAATCAAAATTGGGGACCAATAATATCCGGGAGCAGCCTTAATAATATTATCGGTAATTGTTCCCGAAAATAAAGCAAGGTCCTTTCCTGACACATAATATATTGCAAACACTATTACATATGGTGCAACAAGACCGAAAAGGGAAAGAATAAACTCTCTAAGGCTAAAAGTCCTTATCAGAAGTATCCCAATAATAATTACCGGGTAAAACCAGATAATGTTAAAATAAAAAAGCGACCCCAGGCTAAGGATCAGAGAGGCATCAAAATAATTATATGCTATACCGGTCTTCCTGTAAGATGCCATCACCCTGTCTAATGCAATAATTAAAGTCAGGCTTGCCGGAAATATCGGATTAAATGTCTGAGTGCTTATCAGAAAACCGCTTAGCAGGATATATAAAGATGCCGGAAGCAGAGTTCTCTCTGTAATAAAAAACAACCTTGTGTTGAAATTTGCAAGATAAAATGCAATAGTCAGCATTACTATAAAAGAGAGAACGGTTCCCAGCAAAGCGTTCTGACCGACAAGCCCCTGAGAGAGCGAATGAAGAGGCATAGACTCAGGTCCAGAGCTAACATCCAGACTTAAAGGATCAATAAATCTTTGAAGCCAGACAAGAACAGCGCTGACTAAGGTGACCAGTATTGTTCCCGGTCCTATTCCCCTGTAAAATTTAATAAACATTATTTATTTTAAGTCAAAACCTATATCCCTTCTGAAGTACTTTCCATCGAAATTGATTCGCTCAGCATTACGGTACGACGACTCCAGTGCTTTCTCCATATCTGAGGCTGCAGAGCTAATCGCAATAACTCTCCCTCCTGAAGTAAAAACCTGATTATCAATGCACTTTGTGCCTGCATGAAACAGAATACTGCTATTATCAATATTATCAAGTCCACTAATAAGCTTTCCTTTCTCATAGCTTTCGGGGTAGCCACCTGAAACCATCATTACTGTAACTACTGTATCATTGCTTATTACCAGATCCTTTTTATCAAGATTTCCATAAGCCACTCCTTCAAATAAGTCTACCAGATCACTTTTAATCCTTGGTATAACCACTTCGGCTTCAGGATCTCCCATCCTGACATTATATTCAATTACCTTTGGGTCGCCATTACAATTCATAAGACCAATAAAAATAAATCCCTTATAATCTATCTTATCTTTCCTGATACCTTCAAGGGTTGGCTTTACGATTCTCTCTTCAACCTTTTTAAGAAAATCTTCAGATGCAAAGGGTACGGGAGATATTGCTCCCATACCACCTGTATTAAGTCCGGTATCTCCCTGGCCGATTCTTTTATAGTCTTTGGCTTCGGGTAAAATCTTATAATTTACACCATCTGTCAGTACAAACACCGAAAGTTCAATGCCTGACAGATGTTCCTCTATAACTACTTTATCTCCTGCTGATCCGAATTTACCATCAAACATTGCTTTCAATTCCAAAAGTGTCTTATCATAATCTTCCAGTATTAAGACACCTTTCCCTGCAGCCAGACCATCAGCTTTCAAAACATATGGAGCTTCCATTTCTTTTAAAAAGGCAGAAGCCTGATCAAATTCCTGAGCAGTAAAACTTTTATATCTGGCTGTTGGAACACCATGCCTGATCATAAATTCCTTTGCAAAGTCCTTACTGCCTTCTAACATAGCACCCCTTTTGTCAGGGCCAATAACAGGAATACCTGCCAGTTCTTTATCTGCCATAAATCTATCTCGTATTCCATCCACAAGGGGCGCTTCCGGACCGACAATAACCATAGAAATATCCTTATCAAGAATAAAATCCCTCAATTCATCCGGCTTAGAAATATCAATATTCACATTTTCACCGTGAAGCCTTGTCCCTGCATTTCCGGGGGAGGTATAAATCCTGTCGACCCTTTTACTTTGCGACATTTTCCAGACCAGAGCATGTTCTCTACCTCCGGAACCCAATACGAGTATTCTCATCAGCTTTTTTTTCAAAAGTAATATATCAAGTTCATAAATAAAACTACCCCCTTAAATTTAGTCGCCCGGGAGAATAAAAACTATATCAGTTATAAAACTCTCTGTAAAATCTGTCGAGTAAGGGCTCCAGCCTTTCAGCAAGGGAAGGAATATCATAATCTATTGCCGCCGAATATATGCTGCGCAGCGATTCAAGATTCATTGCAATTATTATATCCAGCCCATAGCGATGAAGATAATCTAATCCTGAAATATAGTCCAGGTATTCAACACTGTTATTAATCAGATTATCTGCTAAAACCATTGCCTCATCAAACATGCCCGTTGCCATGTATCCCTCCAGCAGACTTATTGCATAATAGTCATAGGGAACCTTTGCGACAGGAATTACTTCTTCACTCCTTAATAAAACTTCCTTTGCTCTTATTGTATCTCCTTCCATTGCCAGAACAGTAGCAATTCTGCCAAACATTCTTCTGAAATTATTGAACATCCTTCTGTTTACCTCATCAAGGTACACAGAAGGATCAGAGGCGTTACCAAATTTAAAACGATTCATTACATTATTATACATCTTATCGGCATTCAGTTCTCCATAATCCGATCCTCCTTCAGGTAAAGTGTCAATCGGAACAATCCGGTAAGCAAGACCCTCCATCTTAAAAAATTTATCAAGACCCTTATAATTCTGTGGTGGTATGGTACTGGCATAATATAAAGGCCTTGTCCATTTATTTGTTCCAATTATATCCATAATAACAAGATCGTTCTTATACATCTCCATGTCCGGATATTCCCATATTACCCGATCTGTTAACCTCGACCTGTATCTTTCGTCAACAGTGCCATTTTCCAGTACCTTAACTGTATCAACCGGTATCATGAATTTCTTAACAGGTATATAGTTATAATAATCGCCCCTTCCTGTAAAATCAATCCTGGCCTGCTTATCATCAAGAGCGACAAAATCCAGGATATCATTAATATCAATTGGCCTTTCGATCTGCTCAACAACAGGTAATTGTTCCCTCGCACCTGGTCTGTATTTCTCCTGAGCCAGTGAAATAGGGAGAGGATCTGATTCGTAGGCCTTTTGCCTCATCATATTAATATACCATCCTGCAGAGAGGTAACTAAGGTTAGCAACTCTTACATCTGTACGAATACCTTCTACATCCTGGGCATACCACACCGGAAAGGAATCATTATCCCCATAGGTAAACAGGATTGCGTTAGAATCGCAGGAATTCAGATAATTAGCACCTATATCTCTGGCTGTATATCTCCCGGACCTGTCGTGGTCGTCCCAGTTTTGCGTAATCAGGATTGCAGGGACCAGAATCAGAGACAGCGGGAAAATTGCAATTAATGCACCTTTCTTATTAAAAATTCCGGAAACAAGCTCTATAAACATTAATACTCCCAGTCCGATCCAGATGCTGAATGCATAGAATGATCCGGCATAGGCATAATCTCTTTCCCTGGGTTGCAGCGGATATTGATTCAGGTAGACCACAATTGCGATACCAGTCATAATAAAAAGTGTTCCAACAACCCATAAGCCTTCTTTACTCTTCCTGAATTGCCATATTAAACCCGCCAGTCCGAATATCAATGGAAGAAAATAGTACCTGTTACGGCCCGGATTGTTTTTAAGATCATCGGGCAGTAAGTCCTGGTTGCCAAGTCTGTGATTATCAATATATGAGATACCACTTATCCAGTTACCATGGAGAATATTACCATTTCCCTGAATATCATTTTGCCTTCCTGCAAAATTCCACATAAAGTATCTCCAGTACATATAGCCGGCCTGGTACCTGAAAAAGAAATTCAGGTTTTCTGAGAATGTTGGAACTGTCAGATTTCTGATTCCGGATCCTGTTCTCATTGTAACTTTTTTTCCTTCTACATCAGCCCAGTATTGATACTCCCTGATATGATTCTGATCGTTACTGTACATCCGGGGGAATATAGTGGTAAACCTGCTGTCGTATTTGTAGCTTGCCCTGGTATAAGGTTCATATTTATCCCCTGCTTTCACATACCCGCCAATTTTCCTTTTTACATCAACTACCGGGGCAGAGTAATATTGTCCCCTTAAAAGTGGTGCGCTCCCATATTGCTCACGATTAACATAATAAATCATTGAAAAAAGATCAGACGGATCATTCTGATTCATTGGGGGTTTCGCATTAGCCCGAATCATTATCATTGCAATTGAGGAATAGCCTATCATAATTGCTGCAAGGAATGTCAGGCCAAGGTTAAGCAATTTCTTATTTCTTTTTATTGAATAATTAATCCCCCATACAAAAAGCAGTATAAGGCAGAGGATATATATATAAAGTCCTGAATTAAAGGGCAGGCTGATTGCGTTTACAAAGAATAGTTCAAACCATCCTGCTATCTTTACGGTATAAGGAAGGAGTCCGAATACCATTAGAAAGAGCAGTATCGCTGAAAATCCAAGTGCTTTTAAAATCCCCTTTACTGAGGCTTTGTATTTTTTAAAATAATATACCAGTACAATTGCAGGCAGGGCAAGCAAATTTAGCAGGTGCACCCCTATTGATAAACCCATAAGGTAGGCAATCAAGACCAGCCACCGACCTGAATAAGCTTTATCTGCTTCATTCTCCCACTTTAATATAGCCCAGAAAACTACTGCTGTAAAAAGTGATGAAGTTGCATATACCTCACCCTCAACGGCTGAAAACCAGAATGTATCGGAAAAAGCATATGCCAGAGATCCGACTATCCCTGCTGCAATTATTGATAATTGAGTTATTAAATCAGTCCTATCTCCTTTCGGCTTGTATAATTTACCTGCCAGATGAACAATGGTCCAGTACAGAAACATTATTGTAAAAGCAGAAGCTAGAGCAGACATAATATTGACCATAAGGGCGGCATTTGACGGATTGCCAAAACTAAAAAGTGAAAAGACACGTGCCAGAATAAGGAACAAGGGGGCACCCGGAGGGTGACCCACCTGCAGCTTCCATGACGACAGAATAAATTCGCCACAATCCCAGAAACTAACTGTTGGTTCGACTGTAGATATATATACAAATCCGGTAATCAGGAAAATAATCCACCCAATAAGATTATTTATCCTGGAAAGTACTGGCTTACTCATTTTTCAGTGTCAATTATTATTACATATTTAATCCCATAAAGATATAATATTATCCGGCAGTGAAATATTCAATTCCCGGACAGATATATTAAAATTTTACTACAGCTCTTACATTTACATCATATCAATTAATTAAGCTCTAATATTCGTTTTTTTGAAATATTATTGTACTTTTGCAGTCCGAAATTACAGGACCTAAAACCTGTATATTAGATTAATTATTAAAACATTGAACTAACGTGGACACACTAAGCTACAAAACTGTATCTGCAAACAAGGCAACTGTAGATAAGAAATGGCTTCTGGTAGATGCTAAGGGCGAAACACTTGGTCGGCTGGCATCGAAGGTGGCTATAATACTGAGGGGGAAGCACAAGGCTGATTTTACTCCTCATGTTGACTGTGGCGATAATGTTATTGTTATCAACGCAGAGAAAGTCCATTTATCAGGGAATAAATGGAGCGATAAAAAGTATATACGACATACCGGCTATCCCGGAGGTCAGCGTACTACTACTGCAGAAGAGATGCTCAAGAAGAAGCCGGCAGATCTGGTAGAAAATGCTGTTAGAGGCATGCTACCCAAAAGCCGCCTTGGAAGAGAGTTATTTCGCAATCTGTATGTTTATGTGGGTGATGCTCATAATCATGAAGCACAGCAACCCAGAAAAATTGAATTAGATATAATTAAGTAAGAAGCATGGAAGTTATTAACACAATCGGAAGAAGGAAGGCTGCCATAGCAAGAGTTTATCTGTCGGAAGGCAAAGGGTCAGTTACTGTAAACAACAAAGATTTCAAAGAGTACTTTACAACAGGTACACTTCAGTACATTGTTCTTCAACCTCTGAATCTTTTAAATGTTGCCGACAAGTACGACATTAAAGCTAATCTTGATGGAGGTGGTGTAAAAGGTCAGGCCGAAGCACTTCGCCTGGGAATTGCCAGAGCACTTGTTGAGATTAACCAGGAAGATAAATCTGCGCTGCGCACAGCCGGTTTCCTTACAAGGGATCCACGCCAGGTTGAAAGGAAGAAGCCCGGTCAGCCTAAAGCACGTAAGAGGTTCCAGTTCAGTAAACGTTAGAAGTCCAATAAAATAGATACAAGTTTAGTATCTAAATTGCATCGACTTCCCAACAGGAACTACTTTGCAATTGGCAAACAGAATGTAAACTTAAAAACAACGCAATGTCACAAACAAATTTTAAAGAATTACTCGATGCGGGTGTTCATTTCGGACACCTTAAAAGAAAGTGGAATCCAGCCATGGCTCCCTATATTTTTATGGAGAGAAACGGTATTCATATTATCGACCTGGAAAAAACAGTTGCCAAAATAGACGAAGCATCAAGTGCCATTAAGCAGATTGCCAAGTCAGGAAAAAAGATATTATTTGTAGCCACCAAGAAGCAGGCCAAAGATATAGTTGCTGAAAGAGTAAGCAAAGTTAATATGCCTTATGTTACAGAACGTTGGCCTGGCGGTATGCTTACCAACTTTCCAACTATCAGGAAAGCAGTTAAGAAAATGTCATCAATCGATAAAATGGCTACCGATGGCACATTCAATAATCTCTCAAAAAGAGAAAAACTGCAAATAACTCGTCAAAGAGCTAAACTTGAGAAGAACCTCGGAAGTATATCAGATCTTACACGGCTTCCTGCAGCACTTTTTGTAGTTGATATTACAAAAGAATATATTGCTGTAAGAGAAGCTAAGAAACTTGGTATTCCGGTGTTCGCAATGGTAGATACCAACTCAGATCCAACCACCGTTGATTTCCCGATACCGGCAAATGATGACGCATCAAAATCAATATCTTTAATCGTAGATATTCTATGTAATTCGATTGATGAAGGACTTGGTGAAAGGAAAATCGAAAGAGAAAAAGAAGACGATCAGAAAAAAAGTTCTCCAAAAGAAACTAAAAGCACGGCCAAAAAAGTAAGGTCTGTTAAAGTAGAGGAGAGCAAACCTGAGGAAGAGGCAACTTCTGAAGCAGCTGCAGAAACTGTTAAAACAGAGACTGAAGAGAAAAAAGAAGATGCCAAATAGGAATTAAGAACACAATTTTAAAAGACATAATACAATGAGTAATATAACAGCAGCAGATGTTGCCAAACTGAGAAAAAGTACCGGAGCAGGCATGATGGACTGTAAGAAGGCGCTTCAGGAGGCGGACGGCAATTTCGACAAGGCAGTTGAGATAATCAGAAAAAAAGGACAGGCCATTGCAAATAAAAGAGCCGATAGGGAAGCAAGCGAGGGCGCTGTACTGGCAAAAGCATCACAGGATAAAAAGTATGGAGCTATTCTGGCACTTAATTGTGAGACTGACTTCGTTGCAAAAAATGAAGATTTTGTTAAGCTTGCCAATCAATTCCTTGACAGAGCAATTGAGGAGAAACCAGCATCATTAGAAGATTTAAAGAAACTTTCTTTTGAAGGAACAACAATTGGCGAAAAAATTGTTGAGCAGATTGGAATTATTGGAGAGAAACTTGAACTTTCATATTTTGACTCTCTTAGCGATAAATATGTTCAGGCTTATATTCACCCTGGTAATATGCTGGCTACGCTTGTATCCTATACAAAAGACGGAATAGACGAACAGGTTTATAAAGATGTGGCAATGCAGGTAGCAGCTATGAGTCCGGTTGCCATTGACAAAGAAAATGTTAGTCAGGAAGTTATAGACAGAGAATTAGAAATTGGCATGGACCAGGCCCGTCGCGAGGGAAAACCTGAAAACCTTCTTGAGAAGATTTCACAGGGGAAACTTGCTAAATTTTTCAAAGAAAACACCCTGCTAAACCAGGAGTTTGTAAAAGACAATAAACAAACCATAAAGCAGTACCTGCAATCAAACGATAAGGAACTTACCGTTTCAGGATTTAAGCGTTTTACCCTTAATGCTTAAGAAAGCAGAAATAATAATATTGAATCCCGGTAATACCGGGATTTTTTTTTGACTATTTCTTATAATATCATATTAGTGAGAGATATTATAATTTTATTACTTTTAATCCTCAAAGATTTATGATAATGTATAAACGTATCCTTCTTAAATTAAGTGGTGAATCATTACAGGGTAAAGGAGAAGCAGGTATATCTCCTGAAGTTCTTAGTAATTATGTCAGTCAGATCCTCGAAATACAAAAAAAAGGCTGTGAGATTGGCATTGTAACAGGCGGAGGGAATATCTTCAGAGGTATAAGCGGCACTAATATAGGATTTGACAGGGTCAAAGGTGATCAGATGGGTATGCTTGCAACAGTAATTAACAGCCTTGCCCTTGAAAGTGAAATAATAAGACAGGGAGGCCAGGCAAAAGTATATACTTCAATAAGGATGGAACCCGTAGGAAGATTATACAGCAGAGACAGGGTTGTAAGTGATATGCAAAATGGAATTATTACGCTGCTTGCAGGAGGCACCGGGAATCCATTCTTCACTACCGATACAGCAGCAGCTTTAAGGGCTGTAGAAACCGGATCTTCAGTACTTCTGAAAGGCACCAGGGTAGATGGAATATTTGATGCCGATCCTGAAAAAAACCCCGGGGCGAAAAAATACGATACACTGAGCTTTAAAAAAGCAATTGATCAGAATCTTAAAATCATGGATCTCACTGCATTTACAATGTGTCGCGAAAATAATATGCCAATTATTGTATTCAATATGAATATAGAGGGAAACCTGCTTCGAGCTGCCTCAGCGGAAAAGTGTGGAACCCTTGTAAAGAATAATTAAAAGAAGAGGATTATTATATTTTTTATAAATTTGTTTTTCGGTATCGGGTAAATTGATTAATCAATCCCGTGTAATTATTTAAAAAAATCTTTAGCCGGTATGAACGAAGAGATTGAAATTATAATGGAAGAAACCCAGGAAAAAATGAGTGATGCACTCTCCCACCTGGAAACAGAGCTATCTAAGCTCAGGGCTGGTAAAGCTACCCCTGCATTACTGGATGGTATTACAGTTGACTACTACGGTGTTAAAACTCCACTAGCTCAGGTTTCAAATATAAATACACCTGATGCAAAATCAATTATTGTACAACCCTGGGAAAAAAATATGCTCGGTCCAATAGAAAAAGCAATAATGGCTGCCAATATTGGGCTTACACCAATGAATAACGGTGAAATAATAAGAATTAATGTTCCACCGCTTACAGAAGAAAGAAGGATTCAACTGGTAAAGATGGTAAAAAATGAAGGGGAAAATGCCAAAATAAGTATCAGAAATTCGAGAAAATGGGCTAACGACGAGCTGAAAAGGCTATTGAAAGAGGGCCTGTCTGAAGATCTGGAAAAAGATGCTGAAGAAAAAGTCCAGGAATACACGAATGAGTATTCAAAGAAAATTGATGAAGTAATAGAAACAAAGGAGACAGACATAATGACTGTATAGGAAGACTAAGATTCCTGCATCAGATTTTTGCAATCCTGTAATCCTCATTTCTTCATTAGCTTATTTGTTCCGGAACCTCTGTCTTATAAATAGAAATTATAATCATATCGGGAAGGCTTGCCTCTTTAGGCTAATTGCTGATCTCTTTAACCAATAAATGACCCCTGGTTGAAATAACAGACCCCATATTTTATCTCCTTCCGGCAAGTCAAAGAATCTTAAATGCACAATCATTTACCCATGGATACCTGGAAATATAATATTAAGTAAAAAGAGAGATCAGATTACGATATTAAACAGAGCCAGGCATACTAAATGATTGTAAAACCAGATAAAAGATCAAAAATATTTTTAGTCAGATAGGGTAAATATAAACTGAAAGGTCATTATTACGAATTCATATCTATTAATCCGGAGTTTGTATAACTATAAATTTTAATGCCATGAAAAATCTATTTAAATTAAGTACAGCACTGGTAATATTGTTTGCCCTTTCGCTTCAGACATATTCAAGTGACAGTATTTTCAGAAAAAAGCAAGATCCACAAAAGTATATTACAGTAAGTGGTAAAGTTGTCGACGAGTCAAATAACACACCCTTGATTTTCGCTACTATAGCTATAAAGAACAGCAATGTAGCCACTGTTACAAATATTGATGGTGAATTTACTCTTAAGATTGCCGAGACTATGCAGAATCCCGTGCTCCAGATAATGTATATCGGATACAAGAACATGGAAATAGCTGTATCTGACCTGCGCACCGAGGGAAAAAATAACACAATAAGTCTCACACAGGCAACAATACCGATTGCGGAGGTGATAGTAAAACCTATCTCAGCAGAAGAAATTATGTTAAATGCGATTAGCAACCTTAACAGCAACTATGAAAATATCCCTAACCAGATGACATCTTTTTACAGGGAGACAATAAAAAAGAACAGGAATTATGTTTCTATTGCTGAAGCTGTGGTTGAAATATTTAAGGCACCTTATAATAACAATTTTCGTTTCGATCTGGCAAAGGTATATAAGGGCAGAAAAAATGTTGAATCCAGCAAGCTGGACACAATTTTATTTAGACTTCAGGGAGGTCCTGTTTCCACCCTCCAACTTGATATTGTCAAAAACCGTATGTCGATCTTTACCAGGGAGGCAATGGAAAATTACGATTATACACTGGAAACTATTGTCGTAATTGATAATAAACCTCATTATGTAATTGATTTTAAACAAAACAGTCATGCTGATGTCCCGCTATTTCTGGGAAGACTCTTTATCGAAATGAAATCTTTTGCACTTACCGAGGCAGAATTTAGCGTTAATCTTGAAGACGAGGATATGGCTGCATCAATATTTATCAGAAAAAAGCCTCTGGGTATGAAGATAAAACCTGAAATGGCCAGTTACAGAGTTAAATTCCGCGAACAGGATGGCAAATATTACTTTGGATATGCAAGGGCAGAAGTTAAATTCAAGGTCGACTGGAAGCAGAAATTATTCAACACAAATTATACAATCATGTCTGAAATTGCAATTACAGATCGTACTCAGGAAGAAGTTGTTAAATTTACACCCAGGGAAAGATTGAGAAAAGGCGATATCTTTACAGAAGAGTTAACAGCATTTTCAGATCCTGACTTCTGGGGCGATTATAACGTAATAGAACCTGACCAGAGTATCGAATCTGCAATAAGGAGGCTTAACAGAAAGCTGAGATTCAGCGAAAGAAATAGTGAATAAATATAAAGGTGCCGAAATAGTATGGTAAACGACCAAGATATAATAAGTGGAATAAGGAACGGAGATATTGGACAGTTCGAATCACTGTTTCGTTCCACTTATTCTTCTCTGGTTAACTACGCAAGAACAATATTAAAAGATAATGACACAGCTGAAGAGATAGTCCAGGATCTGTTCTATATATTATGGAGAGACAGAAAAAAAATCAGGATTATGTCTTCATTAAACGGATACCTGTTCAGATCAGTATATAATAAAAGCATGCATTACCTTGAACACCAGAAGGTCATCAAGAAACACGCCGGAAAAGCCCCTGCCGGAATAAGTATAGATAACGAAGACCCTTCTGAAGTTTTGAAATACAAGGAGCTGCATGAGAAAATAACAAAAATAATAGGGAAACTACCTGAAAGATGCGCCAGGATATTTTGCATGAGCCGATTCGAAGGTCTTAAATACTCTGAAATTGCAGAAGAACTCTCAATCTCTGTAAAAACAGTTGAAGCAAACATGGGCAAAGCCCTTAAGGAGTTTAGAAACGAGTTACTTTAAGTTATGAAAAAGACAGATAAATATACGGAGAGAGACTGGAAGGAGATTGCATCTTACCTTTCGGGCGAGAATAACACAAAAAGTGAAACTGTTAAGAGATTTCTGGATAACAGGGGCAGCGAAATTGAAAATTATTGGACAATGATTGATAAGAACAGAGCGGATAATAAAATAAATGTTGACAGGGCATGGGACAAACTATTTGCCAGGTTAGATAAGGATAATCTTGTAGAGGAGAAAGCTATCGTCAAACCGCTCTGGACGCAGGTACTCAGGATTGCTGCAGTTGTAATATTACTGGCAGCCACTACGATCACTCTTAGGGTTTTAGTAAAAAGTGATACAGGCTCAGATCTTACAGTAGTTACAACCTCAATGTCTGAAAAAAATAAGCTTATAACTCTGCCCGACGGCAGTGTAATCACCCTCAATCGCAATAGCGAAGTTACTATCCCTGATAAATTTGATAATGATGTCAGAAAGGTTGAACTGAGAGGAGAAGCCTTCTTTGATATTGTCTCTGATCCTTCCTCTCCATTTATTGTTGAGACAGGTGATGCCCGGGTTATAGTGCTGGGGACATCTTTTAATGTAATATCTGATAATGAGAATAGTGAAACTGAAGTATTCGTAAAATCAGGAAAGGTTATGCTATGTAATTCTGACTGCGACAGTAATATAACACTTGAGCCGGGCTATATAGGTACAAGCAATAAATCTGAGCCTGTAAGCAGGGTAAATAATAATCCCAACTATATGGCATGGAATACCAATATCCTGACATACGACGGAGACAGACTTGAGCAGGTATTTTCTGATCTGAAAAAGACTTATAATATAACTATTGAAGTCACATCCGACTCTATTCTTGATCATTTGATTACAACCGAGTTCAGGAATAATACAGCTGAAGTAATAATTCAATCTATCTGCACCAGCTTTAATTTAACTTTTGAGAAGAAGGAAGGAATTTACTACCTTTCAAATTAGCAATTATTTATGCCCTATGATTAAGGGTGAAAAAACAAGATCAATTCAAGCCATAAGGTACCTGGCCGCTATTATAGTTATTATAGTGGCCTTTGGCTCATCTGCCATTGCTCAGGATAAAGTTCTCGAACAGGAAGTATCAGTAAATATGGCAAATGTTAATAGATATGCCATACTACGATCACTTACAAAACAAACAGGTTTTGTCTTTACCTACGACACAGAATTAATTAAACCTAATCAAATAACTACTATTAACCTGCGGAGAGTTAGCCTGAAAACTGTTCTTAACAGCATGTTTTCGGAGAATAATTTTGGCTATTCTGTTATTGGAAACCACATAAT
This sequence comes from uncultured Rikenellaceae bacterium, assembly GCA_964634565.1. GTDB lineage: Bacteria > Bacteroidota > Bacteroidia > Bacteroidales > VadinHA17 > JAUVKT01. Next base: position 19,493 of record CAZWLP010000012.1, read on the forward strand.
AATATATAAAAAGATTGATAAAGACACTCCTATTATAGAAGAAAGGGGCGAGCCTTCTGTCTACCTTATCTCAGGAACTATAGTTGAATCGGCCACCTCAAAGCCTCTTCCCTACGCAACTATAGGCATTTATAATAGAGGATTGGGAACAATATCAAATGAGGAAGGAGCCTTTGCTTTAAAAGTAACAGAAAACTCACTGAACGATTCTTTAAAAATATCATATCTTGGTTTTATCAATCGGACAATCCCGGTAAACCAGGCCATAGAAAATCACTTTATTATCCATCTCGAAAGAGATTATATACCTATACCTGAAATAATCATCCGATCTCGTGAACCACTGGAACTTATTGATAATATCCATAAAAATATTGAAAAGAACTATGGATCATCACCTGCCCTTTTAAAAGCATTCTACAGGGAATCAGTATCTAAGAAAAGTAAGATACAGCTCTACTCAGAAGCGGTAATAGATATATACAAGAGCTCATACACAAAATCATTTAAATCAGACCAGATTAGTATTTATAAAAGCAGGAAGATTGAAAATATCGACTATACCGACACCTTACTAATAAAACTTCAGGCCGGATTGGATGCATGTCTTGAACTTGATGGGATTAAACACCCCTTCGACTTTATTGACCCGCAAAATTACAACGACTATAACTTCAGGATGACAGATATAGTTAATATAGGTAATGAAGCTGCTTATGTTGTTGAATTTTCTCAAAAGGAAAATATCACCGACAATTCCCTGTTCCAGGGCTCTATCTATATTAATACCGCCAACTATGGTGTACATTCCTTTGAATTTGAGATAAACCCGGATTATATTAATATTCTGAGTACCAATTTTATCAGAGAATCATCAAGAGGCTTCAGCGTAAAACTTAGAAATGTAAGGTACAAAGTAGATTATAGTTATGTGAATAATCGATATTTCCTTAATCATGTCAGGGGAGATCTCGAATTTTTTGCAAGAAAAAAGAAGAAGCTCTTTGGCAGTAATTACAATATTATCTTCGAAATGGCTGTTACAGGTATCGATACAAACAATGTGGAAAGATTTGCAAGAGACAGAATAGTTCCCAGGCAGACCGTACTATGGGAAACCATTAATGAATACGATACTGAATTCTGGGGAACTGATAACTTCATCCAACCCGAACTAAGCATCCAGGAAGCCCTTAAAGAGATAAATGCCCGTCTGGGTGAATTCAAAAAAGATTAATAACTATCCAATATCCGGTATAACTCACCCAGGTCTGGAGTGAGGATTATTTCAGTTCTTCTGTTTTTCTGTCGTGCAGCACTGTTCTTAGCAGGATCAACCGGCAGATATTCTCCTCTGCCAGAGGCAGTAAGCCTCTTGGGGTCAATGCCTGAGCCTTCTAATAAAACCCTCACCACTGTGGTTGCCCGTTTAACACTTAGATCCCAGTTATCCTGAATAGGTCCACCAGAAGAAATATAAGGCACATCATCCGTATGCCCCTCTATCGTAATCTGGATATCCTTATTGCGGGAAAGAACTGATGCCAGTTTTTGCAAGGCATCCCTTCCATTTACATCAATATTATATGAACCCGTTTTAAACAGTAGCTTTTCATCCAGAGAAACATATACCTTACCATTCTTCATCGAGACAGTCAGTCCATTATTCTCAAATCCAAATAAAGCAGCAGAAACCTTGTCTTTTAAATCTTTCACTGCCTTCTGCTGTGCGTCAAGTATTTGCTCAAGTTCAAGAAGTCTGGCATTTCGTCTGTCGAGCTCATAGGTTAATTGATCGAGATCAGCCTTCTTTGCTTCCATATTTAATTCCAGCTGTTTAAGAAGATCTTCCTTATCCTGCAAATCCTTCTGAGCTGTCTGTAGCTCTCTCAATAATCTCCTTGTTTCTTCAACATTACCCCTGATAAGATCTTCCTGGGCCTTTTGCAGGTCGTTATATCTGTTACTCAAACTATTATATTCAACTTTAGCCTCTTTTACTTCGGTCTCCAGTTTCTCCTTCTCCCCTTCCATTCCTCCCATCTGCTCTTCAAGTTCTGCAATCCTGGCCTCCATTTCACGATTACTCATTGCCAGGTCTATATTTTCAATCTTAAAGTCGTCTCTTTCATTCATATATTCAACACTCCTGTCGTGCAGGGTATTATACTTCCCTCCCGGTACACATGCTGCTGCCAGCATAAGAAATGCAAAAACCACCAAAAAACCAGAATTTCTCTTCATGGATAAAATATTTTGATCGATTATTTAAAATAAGTAACAATAATTCCCCGTTCTTATTTTACAAAAATAAGAAATTCCCTCAGGTAGTTACTCAAAGAGATAGCAATAATATTTTATATATTTGCATCGCTATAGATATAATCACCACAAATGCAAGATCTCCTAAATAGTATTTCCTCTCCCGAGGACCTTAGAAAATTAAACAAGGAAGATCTGATTGAGGTAAGTAAACAGCTCCGACAGTTTATTATCGACATTGTCAGTACTAACCCCGGTCATTTCGGTGCCAGCCTGGGTGTTGTTGAACTTACAGTTGCTTTGCATTATGTATATAATACTCCCTTTGATAAAATTATCTGGGATGTTGGTCACCAGGCATACGGTCATAAAATTCTGACAGGCAGAAGGGATATTTTCCATACAAACAGAAAATACAAGGGAATAAGTGGCTTCCCGAAAATGGCTGAAAGCGAATATGATGCCTTTGGAGTGGGCCATTCATCTACATCAATTTCAGCAGCTCTTGGAATGGCCACCGCAGCAACACTGGCCGGAGAAGACAGAAAAATTGTTGCCATAATAGGCGATGGGGCAATGACAGCCGGTCTGGCCTTCGAAGGCTTAAATAATGCAGGCATTGAGAATTCCGATCTGCTTGTAATTCTCAACGATAACAATATGGCCATAGATCCAAATGTGGGAGCATTAAAAGAGTATCTCCTGGATATCACTACCAGTAAGACTTATAACAAGTTTAAGGATGATATGTGGAATATTCTTGGTAAAATCAGTAAACTGGGACCAAATGCACAGGAGCTGGCCTCAAAGCTTGAAGGTGGACTAAAAAGCGCTCTTCTGAAACAATCTAATTTGTTTGAGGCTATGAATTTCAGGTACTTCGGTCCCATTGACGGACACGATGTATTATACCTTACCAGGGTTCTTAACGATATGAAAAGAATCCCAGGCCCTAAAATCCTGCACTGTGTAACACAGAAAGGCAAAGGCTTTAAGCAGGCAGAACTTAACCAGACGGCCTTCCACGCACCGGGTATATTTAACAAAACTACCGGTCAGCTGGTAAAATCACCATCAAATGGTCCGCAAGCTCTTAAATACCAGGATATTTTCGGCCATACAATTCTTGAACTGGCAAGACAAAACGAGAAAATAGTTGGCATAACTCCGGCCATGCCATCTGGCTGTTCACTTAATATAATGATGAAAGAGATGCCGGAAAGAACCTTTGACGTAGGCATAGCAGAACAGCATGCCGTTACATTTTCTGCAGGTTTATCCACCCTCGGCAAAATCCCCTTCTGTAATATTTATTCATCATTTATGCAGAGGGCATACGACCAGGTGATCCACGATGTTGCACTACAAAATCTGCATGTAGTGTTTTGCCTTGACAGAGGCGGACTTGTGGGTTCTGATGGAGCTACTCATCATGGATTCTTCGATATTGTCTACCTTCGCACGGTTCCAAATATTGTTGTTTCAGCTCCAATGAATGAAATCGAGTTAAGAGATCTTATGTATACTGCACAGCTCGATAAAAATAAAGGTCCCTTCAGCATAAGGTACCCAAGAGGTTCCGGTTTATTCAAAAAATGGAGAGAACCATTCTGCGAAATACAGGTCGGTAAATCAAGGATTATAAAAGAAGGAAAAGACATTGCCATACTTAGTTTTGGACATCCGGGTAATTTCGTGGTTGAAGCAAATAAACAACTCGAGAAAGAAGGAATTTCTGTAGCACATTACGATATGAGATTTGCCCAGCCGCTTGATAAAGAAGTGCTCCATGAAATATTTAAAAAATTCAATAAGATTATCACGGTTGAAGACGGAATACTAAAAGGTGGTTTCGGAAGTGCCATAATAGAGTTTATGAGTGATAATGACTACAATGCTCACGTCAGAAGGCTTGGAATACCTGATTTCTTTATTGAGCAGGGCACACAGGAAGAGCTTATAGCTGAATGTGGCTTTGACAAGGATGGCATCGTGAAATCAGTGAAAGACCTGTTAAGGTGTTAAGGTGTTCTCTGAAAACGTGGTACTTTGAAAAAGTTTGTTTAAGTAATTTGATATCTTATTATTCGTTTCATCGTCTCTTTATAATATTCTAGAAGGCCCATCTCACCGTAGATTATTAACTGATTATATAGCTCCATTAAGCTTGAATATGCAATCGAATAGAATTGACCTTTAACTTTTTGTGCTAATCTTGAACTTCCTTCAGCTATATTTGAAGAAACTGATATTGCAGCCCTCCTCATTTGTGAATTCAATCCATACTTTTCAGCTTCAGGTAGATTTTCAGTAAGCTTATATACTTCCTTGGCTAGTTCTCTGGAGTCCCTCCATACTTCAAACCTCTCAAAAGAGTAAATGTATTCCATAATATTATCTTTGCAGCGATGTTAGATAGACAACAAGTCTATTCAATCTATAATAAAAGCACAAACAGATTAACGCCTAAACACCTCAACAAATCAACACTCCTAATGAATCAAACATCTAATACCTGGAAATTTACCCGGCCATTCTGGACCGCTAACATAGTTGAACTGCTCGAAAGAGCTGCTTATTATGGGATGTTTATAGTAATAACACTCTACCTGTCGAGGGAAGTCGGATATAATGATATCTGGGCGGCATGGATAGCAGGAGGTTTCTCTGCAGGACTATATTTTCTTCCCCCCTTCAGTGGAGCCTATGCAGATAAGATAGGCTTCCGTAAAGCACTTATCCTTGCCTTCGGATTGCTAACTATTGGGTATTTCGGACTTGGTGCACTACCCTATAAATCGACAGTTATACCATCTATGCTGGTAATAATGGTAGGAGGATCTTTTATTAAGTCAGTCATTACAGGCACCGTTGCTAAAGAAACATCAGAATCAAACCGTGCAAGGGGATTTTCAATATTTTACGCCATGGTAAATATTGGATCCTTTTCGGGTAAAACACTTGTATATCCTATCAGGCTGGAGCTTGGACTGGTATATGTAAATTTCCTTTCAGCAGCTTTTACACTGCTTGCACTTATTATTGTCTTTTTCTTCTATAAAAGTTCAAGGACTGAAGGTGAAGGCAAATCGATCCGGGCGATATGGCAGGGTTTTCGCCGCTTGTTTAAACAACCTCGCCTGATCGTCTTAATATTAATTATCAGTGGCTTCTGGATGGTACAACATCAATTATATGCTACCATGCCAAAATATGTTATCAGGCTTATTGGTGAAACAGCTGCTCCATCATGGTATGCCAATGTTAATCCACTTGTTGTTGTTCTGACAGTTGTGTTTATAACACAATTAATGAGAAAGAAATCAGCCCTTACATCGATGACTATCGGTATGCTTATTATGCCGGTTTCGGCTCTTGCCATGGCTTCCGGAAAACTTTTTGAAGCAAATGGTTCAGAGTTTGGTTTTCTTGGGATGCATCCCGTGGCCTTTATGATGATAATTGGAATAATTTTTCAGGGCATTGCAGAGACATTTATTTCTCCACGCTTCCTGGAATATTTTAGTTTCCAGGCCCCGAAAGGTGAAGAAGGGCTTTACCTGGGCTTCAGTCACACACACTCCTTTATATCTGCCCTCCTTGGCTTTGGAATATCAGGCTACCTCCTCGATAGATTTTGTCCAGACCCTGGCACTCTTACTGAAGTGGAAAAACTAACAGCTTATGACCATGCACACTATATCTGGTATTTTTTTGCAGGAATAGTAACTTTAGCTGCCATAGCATTGATTATTTACGGCATTGTAACAAGATATATAGATAAACATAATCAAACAATTATCGAATAAATTTGTTACTTCTTAAGAAATAATATGATGATATTGTGGTAATTACAAAATTTAATCCTGAAACAGGGATTCTGGAATCCCGCTTTGAAGACGAGGTCACTCTCAAAGAGATTATCGATTATATCGATGCAACCAGAAAAAACCAGAACTACCCAAGAAAGTTAAAGATATTAACTCTTGCATCAAATGCAATGTTCAATTTTTCACCCGACGATTTAATGGAAATTGTTAAAGCCAATAATAAATCGATTGAGAAATATGAATATATCATTGATGCAATTGTTGTTTCCGACACAAAGACTACTGCCCTATCAATGCTTTACCAGCAATTCTCAAAAACCAACAAATATAAGTTTAATATATTCTCAACTTATGAAGGTGCTGTTAAGTGGCTGGAGCAAATAGCTTTCTATATTACATAAAATATCTGCATTCAGAGATTTCTTATAACGCTAATCCCAGGTCAATATTAAGCTTCAAAATAATAAGCATATAATTATTATTGTGCTTACTTTAAATCTAAATATTATGTTACTTTGAACTTTCAAAATTCAAAGTATCCGACTTTATGAGTAAGAAACAAAGAATATTTTACAGTGTTTTTGCCGGTCTCCTTCTTTCACCTGCATGGTATTCCTGGGGTAGCGGCTTAATATTATTGGTTGCACTTGTACCTTTACTGCTGGTTGAAGATGACCTTAATAAGATAAGTGGAAAAGCCAGGGGCAGGTTCTGGCTTCCGGCATTAGGCTTCCTGGTATTCAATATCCTTACTACCTGGTGGGTAAAAAATGCTTCTTTTGCCGGTTTACTTGTAGCCCTTGCTGTAAACACTTTTATGATGACCATGCCTTTCTGGCTCTTTACCCTGACCAGGAGAAAGCTGGGCGACAGAATAGGTTATTTCTCTCTGCTGGCATACTGGATTGCCATGGAGTACTTCTACCTGCATGCTGAGATATCATGGACCTGGCTTAATCTCGGGAATGGATTTGCAAACGATATCAGGCTTATTCAATGGTATGAATATACAGGTACTCTTGGTGGAACCTTATGGGTACTGCTCTGCAACCTGGGAATATTCTTTATTATCAAAAAACTTCGATCAGGTAGTAACTATAAAACTGTACTTAAACTAAGAATATCTGTAGCAGCCCTGGTTCTTATCCCTGTACTCTTTTCTATAATCAGATTTCATCAGTATAAAGAAAAGGCCGACCCTTATGAAATAGTAGTGGTACAGCCTAATATCGACCCCTATCAGAAATTTAATGATATCCCTGTTGAAGATCAATTAAATATCTATTTCAGGATAGCTGATTCTCTTGCAGATGACAATACTGATTATATTGTTGCACCCGAGACATTTATAAATAACCAGATATGGCTCCACAATATTGAATCGAATCAAAGTATAAAGTCATTACGTAAGTTTTCTGAAAAGTATCCAAAGGCCAAACAAATAATAGGAATAACCAGCTATGGAATGTATACCGAGGAGAATAAAAGTGAAACAGCCCAGAAACTGAGGGATAATCTTTATTATGACAGTTTCAACACCGGCATACAGGTAGATACTACTGACTTTATTCCATATTACCATAAATCTCAGCTTGTGGTCGGCGTGGAGAAGATGCCATACACCAAATATCTTGGCTTTTTACAAAAAATTATGCTAAACCTGGGTGGGACATTCAGATCTCATGGCACCCAGGATTATCGCGATACTTTTAGCAGTCCCCAGGATGGAATACGTGTGGCTCCGGTTATTTGCTATGAGTCAATCTTTGGTGAATATGTTACCGAGTATATAAGAGAAAAAGGCGGAAACTTCATCTTTGTAATTACCAATGATGGCTGGTGGGGCGATACACCTGGTTATAAACAACATAATTCGTTTAGCTCATTGCGCGCCATCGAAAACAGACGCTCAGTTGCCCGAAGTGCTAATACAGGAATATCTGCATTCTTCAACCAGAAAGGTGAGATTCTGCAAACGCTGGGATGGTGGGAAAGAGATGGTATAAAAGAAAATCTGAATGCTAATGATAAGCTTACTTTCTACACAAAGAATGGCGATTATATAGGTAGGATTGCATTACTGCTGACCTTGATTATTCTAGCCTGTACTGTTTTACGGATATTTTTGCCTGCCTCCTTAATATCAAAAAACAAAAAGCCCTGATATACTTAAATATCAAGGCTTTATATTCGTATGATAGTATCGGAGCCTGACTCCGTCGCTACTATTTTATATTATCCATTATTCCTTCCTGGATCTTTAACCAGCCAAAGAACACGAGTATAATTGCAGCGAGCGACAGAATTGATCCAACTACTGCACCCAGGAATGGTACTATACTAAGTATGCTTTCCAGGATTGCAAGCCCCATCGCTATTAACAATAAGGTAACTCCGCTTTTCCCGCTTTCACCAATTGTTGCAGATGATTTCAATTTAATAAATCCTATTAGCTCAAGAACAAAGGCAACAATAAAAATTATCGGAGCAACAAGTCCGAGTAATGGAATAATACCAAATACCAGTCCTACGATTCCTACGATAGCCGATATTACTAATAATTTAATAGCAGACTTTCCAGCATCATCTACTCCTTCACTAAGTTTTTTCAGTCCCATAAAAAACAGGACCAATCCAAAAATAGCAGCAAGGCTGGCCGCCCAGTTTCCTCCAATACCGTTAAAAATCTGCAGCAGTGCTCCTGAAATAATAAAGGTTACTGACTTAATAGTTTCTTTTTTCTCCATGATAAATTTTGGTTTAATTGTTAAGTTTTGGTTTTGCTATAATAAAATGATCTTCTTGTTTCTTTGGATGATCCGTTAATTGAAGAGGTTATAAATGGATGCATCCGGACTGCTTCTGTAATATTGTCGGGAAAGATATATACCTAAACAATTCTTTAACTGTTTTATGTAAAAAAATACATTTAGAATTGGACTTTACCCTTTTATTACCGGCAAAAGTAAAACCAGGTATGCTTACAAAAATTAGTCTACTAAATATACAGCATATGCTTTAACAATATTCTTTCATTTATTAAAAAAAAACAGTTGTGCAACATACTTTAAGATGCTATTAAGCCTAGCCTGAGTAGTAAAAATACATAAGCATAAAAAAGCAGAGTAAGAATAGTCATTCGGGTTCTCACTCTCACTCTGATTTAGTACCCCGATCATGAATTTTTTCCCGCCTTCTTTGAGGGATTTATTATTAATCTGGTAAGAAGACTTGAAAATTATTCCATTAGAAAACGAGATTATAGCCTCAATTGATGATTCAGGGTATATTTCTTAATAATTAAATCCAATTAAATTATAATACATTAACCAGGGAATAAAAAATAAAGCAGCAACAAGGATAACAGACTGATAAATCAAAGCAAAAGCTCCCAGCTCCCTTAGTCGAATAGCTTTTATCAATGAATAAATAGAAAACAACACCAATGGAATAATTATAAACGGCAACACTAATACTATTTTAATAAGCAATGGGATACCATAGAAAAATACCATTGGATCTGTCGTCAATAAAGCAAAAGCAAGCAATGCTATGAAAAGCACAATTAAAGAGGCAATCGAAAAATTAAGATTTTTAATAAGATGGCCCTTTCTTTTACGAATAAATAGTTTACTACCTGCACTACTAATAATGTAGATCAACAAAATAAGAATAATGCTCCCAAGCCATATAACCTGAAACTTAACTGGCTCATACCATTTTAATCTCTGGTATGGAAAGGCTTCAATAAAGAAATAAGCCACTTCTCCTTTCGTATCTCTGTCAAAAGCTACATAATTATCATTTCCCGAATGGAATGTTAAACCGGATATAGGAATAAGTTTCCCGTTCCATGGTAATACCTCAAGTGTACTATCTTTTTGTATAATTTCAATTTCAGGGGCTAATCCAATTAAAATGCCCAATTTATCCAGGGTTTTATACCCATAATATGTATATCGGTACGTACCTGTTAACTTTTCCAATGGTTCATCAACAGAGCCAATCATAGTTGAAACTTCCGGGTCTTCCTTTTCTTCAATTCTATCCGGCATAAGTTGTGCTAATAGCTTAAGAATAAACCGGTCAATAAACACCCTGCTTTTACTATTGGGATAGCTTGATGAGTTTACACTGATAAAAAGACCTATGTTTTCTTCCGGAATCAATGACAATTGACTCTCAAAACCCTGAATTTCGCCACCATGTCCACAAATTTCCATTCCATACCAATACGATTCCTGAAAGCCCAACAACCATCCGTATTTAGCTTTTTCGTAATGTCTTAATGGCGTATGAAACATTTTAGCTATAGAAGAAGAATCTAAAATTTGTACTCCTTTATAATTACCATTATTCAGGAACATAGATATATAGTGCCCCATGTCCGATGCAGTTGCACTAAATGCGCCTGCTGGATAATTGAGTTCAAATTGAGGTTTGTATGGAATTAATTGCCCGCCCTTTTGCAAGTAACTTGTAGCGTAATTTTCTTTGAGTTCAGCTTGCCTTTTAAAACCGCTATAATCCATTTCCAATGGTTGCAATATCTTTTTACTGATATATTCATAGAAAGGCAAACCTGATACTTCCTCAACAATAAGCCCCAATAAAGCGTAACCCTGATTGGAATAGGTTATAACCTTACCTGCGGGTCTTATTTGTGGAGGCATTCGCTTTTTTAAATATTGGGCTAAGGGAATCATATCGTTTTCTACTCTAACTGCCGTACCAATATTGCTAACATCAAAACCGGCAGTATGTGTTAAAATGTGCCGAAGGGTAATCGGATCGTTAAATTTATACTCTAATTGAAATGATTTGAGATAACTATTAACATCCCGATCAAGCTCTAACTTTCCATCCTCATATAATTGCATTATTGCTGTTGCTACAAAAGTTTTCGAAATAGAACCTACTCCAAATATCGAATAGCTGCTATTCACCTGAGTATTGGATTCAATATCGGCCAGGCCATAACCTTTAGTATGAAGAATAGAATCTCCTTGCATTATTACAATGGTAGCCCCTGCAATATTAAAGGAGTCTATGCCTTCTGTAAATTGAGAATCGATCCAGGCATTTAATTCAGATGTTTGGCCATTTATATTTTGAGAATATGTTTTATTCTCGGATGAAAAAAAAGAGCACAAAACCAGAAGTGAAATAAGTATATTTTTCATGAAGTATTATTGTTTCAGATAATTAGGTTTTTAAAACAAACAGCGAAAATGCTGTGCCAGATAACACCTGAGATATATCGATACATGCTTGCCGAATACATATAGCTTTACCTGGCAGTTAAGAAGTATTATGTAAAAAAGACAAAGAGATTTAAACGGAAACCTGATTCTCTTGCTTCTTCTCAATCAATATGGAAGCTGCAAACCATAACAGTAGTGACAACAGGTAAATAACAACGCCATATATGCTACAAATCATGGTTGCTTTTATCCCTTCAAATACCAGTTCGGGCTGAATTGCTGCTCCTTTAGCTGTTCCCTCTTCAATTGCTGAAAACATAGCATATAAACCATTCATCTGACCAGTAATGCCAACTATCATGGTAAATAAACCCAAAGTTTTTCCATATCCAAGCTTTCGCAGATAAGTTGTCTTATCTGTTTGTTTGGTATGGTAAGCAATAATAAAATGGTAAATAATCCAGGCAGTTGTCGCAATTAATAATAAAGTTAGGATAGCCATATAAGCTGGCCCTCCCAAAAAAAATAGTGTGTCCATTTGTTTCATTTTTCTTTGATAAATACTTTTACCAAAGTATATGAGATGCGTAACTCAATCAAGGTCGAATCCGGTCCTAAAAAGGTCGTTTGCCGACGCTTTCTAAAATTATAGCTAATTTACCCTAAATTTGAGTCAAAAATTAGAAAGAATGATTAAGAAATCGAAAAATCCGTACTACCATATCAGCTATTGGATTTTCGTTGTACTTATTTTAAGTTTCACATTCGGACGCTCATGGGGAAATAACAGGGCAGCATCTTTCTTCGTGTGCATGCTTCTTCCTATTGTTTTAGGAACCTCATACTTTTTCAATTACGTACTTGTACCGAAGTTTTATCTCACTAAAAGGTATGCAAGATTTACATTTTACACCTTTTGTACCGCGGTTATTTCGGCCTATCTTGAAATGTTGGTATTGGTTTTTTCTTATGTATACCTGGTAAATCTCAACTTTGAGAACTTGAGTCCAAATGCTTCTGAAATTTACCTTTTGGCTGTAACCTTGTATTTACTGGTATTTGTAGGGTCATTTATATTAATGATGCATCAAATAGTAGAAAACCGACAAGTAGTTCAGCAACTTCTTGAAGAAAAAGAGAAAATGAAAAAGTCGTTTCTTGAAATTATGTCTAATCGGAAAATGACCAAAATACCATATGACGAAATTGTTTACATTGAAAGCTTATCAGATTATATTAAAGTAACTACCATTAACGATGAAGTTATTAGTAAGGAGAAAATAAGTCGGGTGTATGAAAGATTACCAGACATATTTTTAAGAATACACCGTTCATTTATTATCAATACCGAAAGAATCAGAGAACGCTCGTACGATGAGATCTTAGTAGATAACACCAGATTAAACATTGGGAAAAGCTACAGGAAAACGGTTAAAGAATTATTGAAAAACAGTCATAAAACAACTACCACCAACAGCGAATTTCATTAAAAACTAAACCCCTGCCAATTCTATGAGCCTTAAAAGATCGAACCAATTACTCGTCCTTAAGGCTAGTGAACTCGTCGGCTATTGCCTCCTCGGTTCCTACAACAAGGTCCTTGAATGAATATTTCAGAAGGCCGTTTAGATACAGAGTAAAGACCAAAGAGTGAGTCTGAGTGTAAGAGTGAAGTAAAAAACAGAGTGTTCGTTCATCGCTCTCGCTCTTCACTCTCACTCTGTTTTTTGTACCCAGAGTCGGGATCGAACCGACACGGTATTGCTACCACTGGTGTTTGAGACCAGCGCGTCTACCAATTCCGCCATCTGGGCTGGTAGATTTGTAAATATTCGCTTGCGAAAATAGGTAAAAACTGTCACCCTGCAAAGTAATAAAATACCAATTATTTACTTACCTATAAGTTCGAGTATGCGTTCTTCGTATTTATCGTCTGCCTCAAGGGCTCCCCATCCGTACTGGCCCTGGAACAATCCATCATAAGCGGCGTCATGATAACTCCTGATAATATGAGGTATTTCCTCACTATCAAGGATGTCCTTTATCCTGTATGCCTCCATCTCATTCTCCAGCGTTATTATCTTCTTATGCATATATATATATTTATTTAGAAAACAATTACCAGCTCACAGGGTTCGTTAGAAACTACTGTTTTGTAAAATAATCGGCTCTTTTCTTTATTTATGATTCAGCAAATAATATTTAATATTCCATATTATTCTTTTACCCGGTAGGGTTTAAGTTCTTCAAAAAAGATATCTCCGTTAGGCACACTGAAGTCTAAGCCTGTAATTTCAAGATTATTATCAAAGTTAAACTTAAGGGTCCCAAAATCAAACCAGGCATGAATATTATCCCAATCGATCTCCCATACGTCATAGTGCCAGTGATTGAGTGTGGCAGATAATTCCGGGGCATGTTCAAAATACAATCTTAGCTTTTCACCTTCAAGCTTAACCTCTATAAAGCCATATATATCAGATCTGTATTTCCCTGCATAGCTTTCAATACCAAGAGACGAAGATGTACCTTCTATCTTTGATTTGAGGGCCCTGGTAATTCTGGGGTCGACAGCAGGCCTGCTCCTGGATCTTTTCAGGTACTCTGCCGACCAGTCTTTGCCATCGACTCCAAGAAGCTTATCTATAGTATAATATGTAAGTGCCATATATGGTGTTTCAAGTCCATTGGTCAGCACCACCACACCTAGATTCTCGTCGGGAATCATTGAGACAGCAGTTATCATCCCATCATAACCGCCTGTATGGCCTACAAACAATCTCCCCTGGTAATCACTTAAAGTCCATCCCAGTCCATAGCCCCTGAAATGTCGGTCAAAATCATTCTTTCTGGTATGATCAACGGTAAAATTATTATGAGGTGTCCAGATAAGATTTATTGATGATGGCGTAAGCAGGGTATCACCGCCTATTATTCCATGATCCATATTAAATATCATCCATTTTGAAACATCATTTACACTCGAAATAATACCACCAAGAGCTCCTATTTCTTCCCAGTCGACCCATTCAATTGGAATATTTTCTCCATCAACAAGAGCATGAGGAGTAGCATAATTACCCATATCATCAAGATCGTAAGGAGATGTAACAGTTCTGTCCATACCCAGGGGATCGAGAATTCTCTCTTTCACATTGTCGCTCCAGCTCTTACCTGTTACTTCTTTAATAATCTCGCCCATGGTTATATACATAACATTAGAATAACCATAGCCCGCCCTGAAGTCATATGCTTTTGGCAGATATTTTATTCTCTCTATAATCTCCTTGCTTGTAAGATCTGACTTATACCAGATAATATCACCACTGAAGGTCCCCAGTCCACAGCGATGACTTAGCAGATCACGAATTGTCATTTCTTTTGACACCCACGAATCATACAATTTAAAATATGGCAGGTAATCAACTACCTTATCGTTCCAGCCCAATTTTCCCTCCTGTACAAGCATTGCTACGAGTGCTGAAGTAAATGCTTTTGAATTTGAAGCGATTGCATATAGTGTATTCCCGTCGGGAATATCATCTTTGCCAACTTCCTTCAGCCCATATCCCTTACTAAAAACAATTTCTCCATCTTGTACAATCGCAAGCGCAAAACCTGGCACATTCCAGTCTTTAGCAACCTGCTTATAATAATTATCGAGTTCAATTAAATTTGATTTAGATACAGGCTGTGAGATGAGATTAGAGCTTAAAACTATAAGCAGTCCAAATAGGAGAATACGTCTTTTCATTATATTTATATTTTAGATCAGATCAAGTAAAGATAATAAAATGCCTATGACATTCTTACCAGTCGATCAGCTTATTATCACGCCATGTAAGATTGATTTCCAGGAATAAATCGTGTAAGAATATAACAGATCTGACTTTCATTATTTTAAACATTTTCATTATCCGGCTGACTCTTAAAAAAAGTAAACATACACCAATTACTTAAGGTTAATCGTAAAATTAATTTGACACATATTTATATTAATCATAAATTGAGGTATTTAACTGCTAAACCAGCAAGATATGGCAACACAATTCTGGAGATTTCTTCCCCAAAAACTTCTAATTGCAACAGTTATTCTTCTCTCAAGTTCCTGTGAAAAGCAAATTGACCTCCTGGAACCAACAATGGAAGGCAAATTCGAGATTATTACAAGTAACACTGGACTCCCCGGGAACAATATCCGTGATATATATCTGGATAGTAAAGGCGATATATGGGTAGCCTGCTATGGTGACGGACTTGCACGATATAATAACGAGTCGTGGACAATTTATAACACCGGGAATAGCGGTCTTCTGAATAATAATATTAAATGCATTGCTGAAGATCTTAACGGTGATATGTGGTTCGGTACATCCAATGGCATTTCCTTCCTGGTTGACAATACTGAGTGGTTCTATTTTTACAATCCGGACATTATATATAATATCAATGATATACTAAAGGATTCAAATGGATTTATATGGGTAGGAACAGAAGGTCAGAAATATATATACTATGATTATTCAACCTTCTGGCTATCGGAGTTAGAAACGGTTCAGGGAATAAACAATATCAACTGCCTCGAAGAGGATAATCTCGGTAATATATGGATGGGTACCGATGTTGGTTTGTTTATCTGGGATTTTTCTGATTGGCAATTTTTCTCATTTGAAAATATCATTGGTTCTGATGAGATCAGAACCCTCTTTAACGATTCAAAAAACAGGGTCTGGATTGGAGCAGAGGGAGCGATAACAGCAGTATATTCAAAAGATAATACACTTTATCCGGTTTCATTACAAAATGGAGGTATGAATATATTTATCAGGGATATTACTGAAGATCGTGAAAAAAATATCTGGCTGGCCACCTCCCTTGATGGAGCTATTAAATATAACGGGGTTGTCTCTGAAGTTTTTAAGGAATTTAACGGACTGACAGAAGACTATATCGAAGCTATCGAAGAGGACAATGAAGGAAATATATGGATTGGTACCAGCAGCCAGGGAATAGTAAAATATACACCACCAGTAAAATTCAGATAATATGAAAACCTTATATAAGATAATATATGCACTGGCAATAATACTCCCAATATCAGGAACACTTGCCTCTGCCCAGACAGGTGAAGGGGGTCAGGATAAGTACACTCTGCTGACCGAGCCCTTTAATTTACGACCACTTAATATGCATAAGGGTCAATGGCAGATCAATACCGGATACAGCCTGGGTGTAAGAACAAAAACCTATGATAGTGCGGGAGAAAAAATCAGCCTCGACACAGATGGTACCGCTTCAGTGAAGCATTCTTTCATGTTCAATATTAAATACGGAATACTCGAATATCTTGAGGTGGGTGCCGGGATGAACTTCTACAAACAGGGTATCAGGGGTAAAACAAGCAATTATTTCAGCGGACTTGACTATATAGTGACAAATGAACTGTCTGAATATAACGGATTTGAAGATCTTCATTTACATGCCTCCTTAAGCCTTCCCTTAGATATTGATTTAATAGATTTTGCTGTCGAAGGCGGCCTCTCCCTTCCAACAGCGAGGCATGAACCGGATAAACCCAGTCATACATTTATCTATTATGAATATCAATCATATACCTTCAACTACCACTATAATTATAATAATGGCCTTGGTGTAAAGACGTGGGATATAACAGCCAGTTTAAAGTTGTCCCTAAACAATATAAGCCTTATTGCAACAGGATCATATAATGTTCCATTTGAAGAAGGAGAATCATGTTACTGGGATGAAAGCTTCGAAACAGACAGGTTTGAATACGAAAAAATTCCATATTCATACCTCACTCCAGAATACCTTTCCTTCAGCTCAGAGATTCACTACCAGGCTATTGCATGGCTTGATGTTTTTGCCGGCTATGATTACCGTAGATCAAACGGAGGCTGGTTCGAATGGTATGGAGATAAATATGCTGAACCTGAAGTAAGAACATCATATATTAATACAGGAGTGGAAATCCAGGTAAGTCCTATTATAAGGCTTTACGAGAAAGCAGGCTTCTCAATAGGCGGGAAAAATGCAGATGGCCCATTTTACATACTTACGTCATTATCAATAAACATGTTCCCATTCTAATCAGAATATCATGAAAAAAATAATTATACTATCTCTATTTACTCTGATTTTCTCAGGACTGTCAGCTCAGACTGTTGAAATGATACTTCCATCAGATCTGAAGCAACAAACAATTATCACAGAACCTTCAACCCTTAACAAGGGTTTCTTCCGTGTGGGGATAATTACCAACTACGGTGTAACAAACAAGTATTTTGACGCTGATGGAAAAAAAGACTATTTCCCGGAAAGCGTTTGGGCGTCCTCATGGGGATACTCTCTGCTTCTACAATATGGAATAAGCGACCGCCTTACTGCTGAAGTATGGTTGCCATATAATAATGATATCTGGAACTATAATACTGTTTACATTATCCCTGAATATAACTCGATTGAAGAAAATAGCTGGGACCTTAAGTCCAAAGGCCTGGGGGACATTAATATAAGTGCTCGCTATCAGCTGTTAAAGGAGACTGATTCAAGGCCGTCTCTTACCGGGGCCCTTGATATAGGAATTCCAACCGGCCGTAAGGAACCTGCAAATATTGAGGGCGATTTTCAGTATGATCTTCCCACAGGAATAGGTGTTTTCACCTTCAATACGGAGCTTAAGGCCAGAAAAATATCCTATCCTTTTGCCTATACTGCATATGCTGCATTCCTGTATCACCTTCCGGGCACTAAAATTTTTCAGCCCTCCGATGAAGAAGAAAAAGATTTTCATTATGGTTCAAATTTCAATACCGGAGCAAGTATCGGTTTTCATATGAATGACTGGATCGCAGTAACTAACGAGGTAAATTATTTCTTAAGTGGTAAGGGAGAGAAAGAAGGTGCACAAGAGGATGAACTGGTTGTAAACTGGGCCGTTTCATACGAAGCCAGGCTTGTTTTCCAGATAAGAAGAGTTAGACTTGCTGAGGCGGTGAGACTACCATTAATGGGTAAAACAATATCGGCAGACCCTCTATATGTTATTCTCCTTCAATATACATTTTAGTTAATCTGACAATATGAGCTTTAACTGTATAAGGACTTATTTCTATACTGCAGTTGGTCTTGTTATTGTAGCAGTCTTTTTTGCCGGCTGTACAACACCATCTATTTTAGTAACAAGAGAACAGCAATCGGGTGATATGCTTTTCAATCAGTATAATTACCCGGAAGCAGTAACACATTACCAGAAGATGCTTGATGCCAGTAAAAACCTTGGTGTCTACAGAAATCTGTCAATGGAAGCAGATGTACTAAGAAAGATAGCCAATTGTTATGTGATGATGGGACGATATGATAATGCTGAAAATAATATAGACCTTGCTCTTATTAATGACTCGATCGAAAATAATACCCTCAGTATTATTAAAGATCACAGAATGATTGGCAAGATAAGGCTATACAGTGGTAATAACTTCGGTGCGATTAAATCATTTGAAAGGTCTTTAGCCCTTAGCGAAGGAATGGATCAATCACTTAAAAACACCAATAAAAACTCGATTGCAGAGAATCAGCTGGCTCTTGGACAATTATATGCAACCATGGGCAGGTTTGATAAATCTTTAGAACTAACTGGAAAATCACTTGCCCTGTTTAAAGAAACAGCAAACAGGGATGGAGAGATGGAAACACTTCTTTTAATGGCATCTGTCTATTATAACCTTGGAGACCTGGAAATGTCTAAAGAGTTAACAGGCAGATCGATGGCTATTGCAGAAGAGCTTAAACTTGGTTTATCAAGGCACCTAAATAACCTGGCAAGGATAAGCGCCACACTAGGTGAATATCAGGATGCCATAAGGATGGAAGAACTGGCTCTTGCTGAGGCATATAAAAACAATATAGCAGCTCAAAGAATCTGGTTCACTATAAGACTCGGTGATCTGTATAAAGATCTTGGCGATAGTGAAAGATCCGTTGAATACTATAAAAGAGCACGTTTATTAAGAGATACTCTGAATTTGGAATCTGAAAATGTAAGTGCCTCAATAATGTTAAGGGAAGGAGATCTGTTATCTGCCCGGACATATTTTATCTCCCAGGGATCGGATGTAGGTGCCGGCATTTCTTACCTGAGACTGGCTGAAATTGCACTCGAAAATATGGACCTGGATGAAGCAATAAATAATCTTGAAAACGCCGGATATCTTTTTCAAAACACAAAAAACAGGCTTGGTATAGCAAGCATAAGTCTCCATACTGGCATCTATCACTCACTGCGTAAGGAATACGAAGATGCCATTCACTACTTCGATATTGTGGCAGGATATAATGAATTTCCGGAGCTTCACTGGCAGTCGCTATACCGGAAGGGACTGATATTTGAGGAGATGGGTAAGTTAACAGATGCTAGGGATTCCTACCTTGAATCTGTCGATATTATAGAAAAAATCAGGGGAAATCTAAGCATAGAAGAATTTAAGAACAGCTTTATAAATAACAAAGTTGACGTTTATGACAGGCTAATCGGAGTATATCTTAAACTTAATAAGCCGACTCTGGCACTTGACTATACTGAAAGAGCCAAAGCAAGGTCTTTCTATGAAATGCTGGCCAACAGAAAGATAAATTACACATCTGACAATGCTGATAGCCTGATACAGGATGAACAGGCAAAGAGATTTGAGATTCAACAACTATATAAGCAACTTCAGAGTACGGAGAACAGTAGTATTTACCAGAATGACACCAGGGAAATAAACCGCCAGGCTCTCACCAGAGAACTTGAGGCAATGCAGGAAGAGTATGATAATATACTTATAAAATTAAAACTATTTAATCCGGAATACTCCGATATTGTGTCATTTTCACCTGTAAGTTACGAAGAAGTAAGAGCGTCCCTTAAAGAAAAAACAACTATTCTGTCATACTGGATCAGCGATCAGGAGATTCAAATATGGCATATCAGTGGAAAAGAAATAACTCACAAATCTGTAGCAGTAGCACGAACAGAACTTACAGGGCTGATATCGGACGCACGCACTCATATTGCAACAAATGCAACATCCCAGGCCAACTCTGATCTTGAAAAACTATATAAACTTCTTATCGAGCCAGTTGAAGAAGGACTGAAAGATGTTTCCAGCCTGGTAATAATTCCAAATAAGAGTCTTCATTTCCTACCCTTCCAGGCCTTGAGAAAGGAATCCGGCGATTATCTTGTTAGTAGCTATAATATAACATACGAACCCTCCTTAAGTGTTTACCACCTAAAACACAAAACCACTCCAATCGCAGAACCAGGGTTCTTTGGTGTAGCCCTTGGAGATATATCTATTGGCTTAAATATTGGATTGCCCGGGACAGAGGACGAATTAAATAAGATTATTCCCCTTTTCGAAAATACCAGATCCTCCTTCGGAAAGAATAGCACAGAAACTTTTGTAAAAGAAAATATTGGAAAGTATAACTATATACACCTTGCTACTCACGGAATCTTTAACTTCGAACAACCAGCTTATTCTTTCCTCCTCTTCCCTCCCAGCGAAAAAGATGATGGACGCCTGACTGTTAATGAAGTTATGGAGCTTAACCTTGAATCCAGGCTGGTAACACTTAGTGCCTGTGAAACCGGACTGGGCTACCTCAATCGGGGAGATGAAATGATTGGGCTCAGCAGGTCATTTCTTTTTGCAGGATCATCTGCTGTTATTGTAAGTCTCTGGAGTGTGGCCGATTACCAGACATCACTGCTGATGTCGAAATTTTATACTTATATTAAAGACCATTCACTGGAAGAATCTCTTGCTCTGGCCCAAAGGGAAGTTATGGGGCAATTTCCCAATCCATTTTACTGGTCTCCATTTATCCTGATAGGAAATGGCAATTAGTTGATTTTCGATTCTGAATTGTGTAAGTTTGATGGCCTCAATAAATTAGCTAATCTGTATTTTCTATAGGCGATATGAATAAAAATAAAAACGAAGAAGATAAGCAATTAAGTCTGGATAAAAGGTACCTCAGGATGGCTACAATATGGGCATCAAACTCATATTGTAAAAGACGTCAGGTGGGAGCACTTATTGTAAAAGAAAAGATGATTATATCCGATGGCTACAATGGTACTCCGGCCGGATTTGAAAATATATGTGAAGACGAGAATGGACTTACAAAGCCCTATGTTCTGCATGCTGAAGCCAATGCAATTACCAAAGTTGCAAAATCAAATAACTCCAGTCAGGATGCCACCCTTTATGTAACTTCTTCACCCTGTATAGAATGTGCCAAGCTGATTATTCAATCAGGTATCAACAGGGTGGTTTATAGTAATAAATACAGTAAAACGGAAGGCATTGAACTGCTAAAACGGGCAGGGATAGAGATTAATTATATTGAACTTGATAACAAAGAAAATGAAATTTAATAACAGTTTACGAAGTATAATATTGCCACTTATTATAGCACTTTCAATTGCTGCAGGTGCATTCTTTGGCAGGTTAATGCCCGGAAGCAGTTCATCGCATCCTCCTATGACAGTAAAACCGCGCAATAATAAAATTAGTAATATTCTGAATATTGTTGAAGCGAAATATGTGGATTCCGTCGATCGGGAGATGATTGTTGAAGATGCAATTCCATATATCCTGAATAAACTGGATCCTCACTCTGTATATATTCCTGCGAGGGATCTCCAGAGAATGAACGAACCTCTCCAGGGCAATTTTGAAGGAATAGGAGTTTCATTTAATATGCTTACAGATACTGTTATTATTATCAGTACCATCCCCGGGGGGCCATCAGAGAAGGTCGGAATAATGCCAGGCGATAAGATAATATACGTTGGAGACTCTCTGGTGGCGGGACAGGGTATTCCCGACCAGGGCATAATATCATTACTTAAAGGACCCAGAGGTACAGAAGTTAAAATTAGTGTCCTGCGTAAGGGGGAAGATAGTCTCCTGCCCTTCTCAATAAAAAGAGATAAAATTCCTATTTACTCTGTGGATGTTTCTTACATGGTAAATCCAACAACAGGTTATATTAAGATAAGCCGTTTTTCGATGACTACCTACCAGGAGTTTCTTGAAGGACTTCAAAAGTTAAAGGATCTGGGAATGGAAAAGTTAATTCTGGATTTAAGGGGTAATGTTGGAGGTGTAATGGATCCGGCAACTCAGATTGCAGATGAATTCCTTGAAGAGGGAAAACTAATTGTTTATACCGAGGGAAGGGCAAGTCCCCGACAGGATATATATGCCACCTCAAGAGGTAACTTTCTTGACGGAGAATTAATTATTATTCTTGACGAATGGAGTGCATCGGCCAGTGAGATACTGGCAGGAGCTATTCAGGACAACGACAGGGGCATGATTGTTGGGAGGAGATCTTTTGGAAAGGGGCTTGTTCAGGAACCCATGGCATTTAACGACGGTTCTGCCTTAAGGTTAACAATAGCAAGATATTACACACCAACCGGAAGATCTATACAAAAACCGTATTCGAACGGAACAGATGCCTATTATGAAGACCTGCACGATCGTTTTGCAAGAGGTGAAGCACTCGAAGCAGATAGTATTCACTTTGCAGACTCTCTAAAGTTTACAACACCGGGAGGAAGAACTGTATACGGAGGGGGCGGAATAATGCCTGATTACTTTATCCCTGCAGACACAACAGGAGGATCTCTATATTTCAACAGACTAAGGCAATCCGGACTGATTTACAGGTTTGCATTGACTTACAGTGATGAAAACAGGGAGATATTATCGAGCCTTGAAACTGCAAGTAGCTTTGATAAATACCTTACAGATGAATCGTTGATGAATAAATTTATAAACTTTGCTTCTGAAAAAGGAATAAAGGCCTCGTCCAGCGATATAAGAAGGTCGGGAGAAATTATCGAGATCCAGCTAAAGGCATATATTGCAAGGAATTTCCTTGATAACGACGGCTTCTATCCTATATGGGAAGATCTGGACACGACACTGCGTGAGGCTATTAATTATTTAGACACACTTTAAAACAAATTCCGAAACAGCATTAGCCGTAAGGTCTGTTTCTTCGAGAAATCCCATATGACCGGATTTTTCAAGCAACAATAAAGTTGCCCCTTCAGGCAATTTAATTTTTTCAAGCATCAGCCTGCAGGGAATATAATTGTCCATTACTCCAAGAATATAAAGTAAGGGAACCTTACTTTTGTGCATTATATCATCGCGTGATTTACGATTGATCATCCCCTTTAATACAGATACTATTCCTTCAGCACATTGGCCCTTAGCAATTCTAATCAGTTCCTTAACATCATCTGCATGCTTTTCAAGGTTAACATCAGCAAACATTTTAGATATGTTGGCGGGATATATAGCATCCTGCTTCCCGGCTTCGACAACCTTTATTTCCCTGAGCCGATTATTTATTACCTCGCCTGTATCAGCAAAGGGATGAGAATGTAACAGGATATATCCTTTTAATCTTTCAGGATGATTCTCTACAAGAGATAGTGTTACATAGCCTCCCAGCGAATGACCTGCAATAAAAAACTTATCAATACCCTCCCTTTCCATAACGGCCATAATAGCCCCGGCATGGAAGCACATAGAGTGCTCCAGCGAAAATACTGAAGATTGCCCGTTACCTGGCAAATCAACACATATTAGCCTGAAACTGCCGGATAATTTATCCCTGAACCTCCCCCATACTTCAGACGATTCGAGGTAACCATGTACAAGAACAATCACTTCACCCTCACCATCGTCAGTATAATAAATTTTGCCACCCTCATATGTAGCGAAACTGGATTTCATTCTTTAGAACATATAATTTTTATTAGTACTCTAAAAATAATTAAAATATATTTGTATACATTGATATTCTT
>CAZWLP010000013.1:0-15449 GCA_964634565.1 uncultured Rikenellaceae bacterium
TCCACTATAATACACCTGAAGAGGCCGACAGGCTGATTATTGCACTCGATAAATCTCTCTAGAGTAATAGAAGCTTAAGCAATCGAAGATATGGGCAACGATACTGATAATAATCAAGCCTGAAGATTATCTATAAATAATATCTTTAGAAAACAGATAACTAACTCTGATTATTAACAGGTCGGATTAAACTAGTTTATGATAATTCCAATGAAAGAGGTGCCATTTATAAAAAGTGGCACCTCTTCTTTTTACATTTTATATCATTGATATGTGCAGTACTATTTCAACTCTGCTTTCACCTGTTTCCTTCCTGCCTTCCTTGAGCTGTAATTAAATACCACCTCCCCTTTTCCACTAATAATAAACTGGTATTCTACGGAGCTGAACCCGGGGACCTGGCAAAACTGAAGCTCCGGCTTATGCTCCTTGTAAGAAACCAGGTCTCTGTATTTATCGTTTAAGAGTCCTCCGCTGATCACTTTCGCAGACTTACCCTCTACTGTCAGCATATCTTTTGGATATAACTTATGGTTTACGCTATGGTAAAGCATTGACGACATGGCATTACTATTAGTTAGACGAACCCTTATCTTATACAGATCTTTACCAATCTTTGTCTTTTCGAATACCTCCATATTAACATCCGGAGTCTGTTCTGCTGCAAAAATAACAGCCGAAGCGTTCCTGTGAACAAGGTCCTGCAACATAAATGGATGTGGCAATCTGGAGCTCATCTTTACCCAACCTCCTATCTCTATCTCACCATAAAGAGGATGATTATACTTCTTCCACTCATGATACAATTCTCCCTGTGTTACATGATCATTATACTCCAACCTGGCTCTGTCCTGAGCTGATCCGCCACCCATAATACCTCCCTGGTTATTCTCCCTGAAAAATGTTCCATCAAAAGTTTCTGTCTCCACCTGAAATAATTCTCCTACAAATGAGTATGAACCAATAATATTATCACAGAAATCGGCAAAGTCACCATATGTGGAATAAAGATCTTTCCAGCTGATAAGGTATTTATACCCGGGAACTATCTTTTCACTGTTCTTTCCCAGGTAATCATAAACAGCAATATCACCGGGATGAAATTCACCCTGTGACTTAAGAGCGGGTCCTCTGAGGTACATTCCACCATTATTATGAAAAGCAAAAACCATAATAATATTGGGTCTGTCGATAAGCCAGGCCGCGAGAGCCCTGGTTCCCGTTCCGGAGAAAGGATAGTAGCCTGCCCCCTGCTGAACATATGGTGGAGCCCAGTTATATCCCCAGTTTCTGTTACCATCAACATAGCCTTCAGAATCCTCATTAATCAAACCATCACCATCATTATCTATCCCTTCTGCCCCAAGCAGAGTCCATTCACCAGTCTCTCCTGGTTTTACGGGTACCATAAGCCTGGAATCCTCCGGATCAGTTTTTAGTTTACCAAGAGGATTTCTTATTCTCATCTGCGTTATACTGCCATCTCCATCAAGGTCATCCGGAAAGTCTTCATCAAAGAGACCATCCCTGTCATCGTCTTTTGGAATCCTGAGACCCCTGTTCGAACTTGGGGTATTAGGATCAGCAAAGAAATGTGCTCTTCCGTCAACATTTACTACCGGTACAATATAAAATACATTTCTGTCTACTATCTTAGTAATAGCATCCAGTTCTCCATATTTCGTAAGTAACCTGTTAGCCAGGTAGAGACAAACCTCCCCTGCCTGAATCTCGTTACCATGAATATTTCCATCAACATAAACACCTGGTTTGGACAGAGGCTCACCGGTCTTATTATTATTTATTGTTAAAGCCCAGAGTGCCCTGCCTTCTTCGCTTCTGCCTACTTCTTCGAGTGTGGTTAGCGATGGGTATTTGTCGTGAAGCGCATTTAAGGCTTCTACTACCTGTTCATAAGAGTAGTAATGATCAAAGCGTAATGGCACCTCGATCTTTTGTGCAATACCTTTTGCACTGAGAAAAAGAAAGAGTCCAATAATTATAGTTCTATATATTGCTTTCATAATTATTCTCCTAATTTTATAGTTTTAATATCACTCCCTGCAGTCTTTGATACAAGATTTATCTTTATATCATTACTCTTTTCTGATTTTACAAGCCAGCTGAATTTTACTGATTTTTTTCCTCCAACCTGGTTAACCGGAGTTCTTAACTTACCTGACAGCAATTCAATATTATCTCCTTCAATAGTAATAATGGCAGGTACAGGAATCTTATTTCTCTTACCCATCTCTGTACAGAAGGGAATAAAGCCTTTATTTTCTATCCATATATCAACCTTATATATCCCTGAGCCCTTATTACTTACTTCTGACTTTTCTATCTCTAATACAGGCAAATTCTTAACAAGCTCAAGTACATAAGGTACTTTTATACCTAATAAAGAATCTATAAATTCTGCCGGAGGATTGATATCAATAAATGGCTTAAAACCACCAATCTCTATCTTGCCAAGTGAGGGATGATCATATTCTTTCCATTCCACAAAGCCTGAGCCCTTCAGATAATTATCTGAAAATGCCAGCAGGGCCTGCTCCCTCGGATCACCTTTCTTTTTATCACCACCTTCGGGTTTAGGCATCTGCTTCATCATTCCTGCCATCTGCTCAGGAGTAAACTGCCCGCCCTTTACCATACCGATAAGCATTTGAGCCTTATACTGAGCAGGAGCTCCATTCTCCTTTAGAAACATATCTATCTTTTCTTCACCCAGGGCAACAAACTCATCAGGGCTCATCTTTTCAAGAGCTTCTAAAGTTATTCCGCTTGCTTCCTTCTTTTCCTCCTTAAGCTTTGGAAGCCCCCATACATCCATCGAAAACACAGGAACACCAAGATGGTAGTATGACCAGAGTTCGAACGAACCATCCTTTGCCGGGGAAGGATCATACCTGTCCTCCTCAATTCCCTTATCTTTTAGATATTTCTTATAATCCTCACTTATCTTGTTATAGAATACAAGATCCTCCTGCATGGGATTTACTACCGCCCCCAGTCCAAGAAAATTAGCAATCATTCCTTCATCAATTACCATCCCGGGAGGTAGCATGGGTTGAACCATTTCCATAATCTCCTTCATCGAGTATGTTCTTGTATGATCTATTTGCATCATCTTAGCCATTTCCTCAGGGATAGTTATTTTTTCCATATCAACAGATCCGCTACGGCCTCCTTTTGGAGGAGAAAGCAAAAAGTTTGTTGATCCGAATGAAAATGTCATTGCTATCTCCGGGTGTTTAAAAGCAAATTCCATTATGGCATAAGATTCTGGAGTAGATCCGGCATAGAGACCACTTGCAGGCTTAAAGAACTCAAAAAGGTGGGGGAAATTTGCATTTACATTTACACCTCCCCTGCCATCCTCATTATACTGTCCGTCGCCGTCATCGTCTGTTCCTTCAGAATATAATTTATATATACCCTTCTCACCTTCCTTATATTCAGCCCGTCTCATAAGCATTGAATTTCCGGCAACCGGAATCCATTCTCCATCCGGAGCTACGACACGCATCTTTGTAATACTGCCATTACCGTCCAGGTCATTAAAACCATCCTCATCAACCCGGTCGTCCATATCATCATTAAATGGAAGATTGTTGCGTGAATCCTGAAATACCATATCAGAGAAGTAGTTTTGATAAGCATCAGGGTTACCCATTGGTAAAACATACCATGTTCTGCCGGCATAAGACTCCTTACTTTTCAGAATCTCTGTAACGAGACTGATAGCAGCTTCAGAAGCTATCGGACGGGTGCCATCCAAGTTCCCGACAACCAGTACCGCCGGATTCACTTTTTCTGCCGACAATACTTCTGTACCAATCTCAATCATTAACAGGTCTGTCCCTCCGGGTGTTTTTGCGAGACTATGAATTTTTACATTACTTCGATGGTCCTGAATCAACGACTTAATATATTTATTAATATCAGCCGGCGACTTATAAGAGTCACCTTCCTGTGCACTTAAAGTCATCAAACTAACTGAAAACAGCACAGCCAGCAAAAGCACAGGTATAATTTTACACTGGAATACTTTGTGTAATTTCATATTTAAAAGTTTAGTTTTAGTTTAGTGTCGCACAAAAATACAAACTCTGCAAGACTAAAAGAAATTAAACGCATTTATCAATAGTTATATGGTTTTGTAACAAATTCTGCATTACTTACGTTATCTTTTACAGGGGAAATTAAAACTTAAGTTATGAAGAAGCCTTATTATCTCATTATGTGTGCCTTATCATTATTTTTTTACTTGCCAGTGCAAAGTCTTGCACAGAGCAGGATGCCGGAAATTATGATTAACGGAACCCAGGAAGAGCAGATGAATTATGTGAACGAAAGAACCAGGATATACGAAAATTACAGGGCCATAAGAGAAGACATCTTTCAACAGATGAAAAATAATGCTATAGATTCCCTTAATAAAGCAAAAGAGACAATAGTTAATATTAATAATACAAATGCTGATCTGGAAGAAACTATTTCAGACCTGAACTTACAAATCACTAAACTGAGTAATGAAAAGGACGATGCCATAAAAAACCGCGATTCGCTTGTGCTTTTTGGGTTCAGCATGACAAAATCAGCTTATAACAAGCTTCTGTGGTCTATAATTATTATCCTTTTATCACTAACTACCTTTGTATTTCTCCTTTTCAAAAGAAGCAATAGTGTTACCAGAAATGCCCTTACTGACCTTGAAGATATAAAGAAAGAATTTGAAGAGTTCAGAAGAGTAGCGCACCTGAACAAAGAAAAATTAATCGTAAGTCACTTTAATGAAATTAAGAAACTTAAAGAAATGGGTAGATAACTTACCCATCGCCGATTATTATTAATTACAGAACTATATATTAACTCTATCTGCAAGACGATCAGGAATCCAGGACAGGGTCTTAATAGATTCACTGTCGGGTGAGATAAGTTCTTCTTCTATCTTCTTAATAAGCCTGCGCTTAAATTTCCGTTCAATTGCACGTGCATATTCCTTCTTTTCATGCTGACGGATCGGTTTAAAGGATTCGGATTTTAGTTTACTGAGCCCGCTTACCGGTCCGCTTAAAATCTTCTTACCTTCTATATCTAGCTCAACAACAAGACCATCAAGTACACATAGCTCCCTAAAGTCTGATTCTAAACCAATCAGAATCCTGTTCTCTATCCTGTAAAGAGGTTTAAGGTTCATATATATATGACGTAGAAGTTAAATTATTGTTTCGTTCCTCCTGTCAAAAGTAATAAACAATTCAATTTCTTATTAATAATAATTACAACCTTTTTAAAATCATAGCGTCCTTAAGCAAATTAAACAACATTATTACTATGCTTAAGAGCTATTTTCTAACTGCTATCAGAAATATTTTACGAAACAGGAATATAAGTTTTATAAATATTTTTGGCCTTTCCTTCAGTATGTCAATCGGCATGCTGATTATTGTATTAATTGTAGATCAATATTCATACGATAACTTTATTAACAGAAGAAAAGAAATATACAGGGTCCAGACTGTCGACAACCTGAGTCCCTACTCCCTTCCACGTTTTGCATCAACTACCTTTCCTCTTGCTGAAGAGTTACGTAAGAATTACACATTTATAGAAGAAGCCACAGCGCTTAATAATAATTTTTCAGGCGAAGTAGAATATAATAATAGCCTTATAGGTATTAGCGGGCTATATGCGGAGGAAAATTTTTTCGATATATTTAATTTCAGGCTGACAAGAGGAGATAGCAAAAAAGCATTGAAAGAACCCTATTCAATAATTCTTAAAGAAAATACAGCAAAAAAATTCTTTGGGGATGAAGATCCTCTTGGCAAGAGCATTACCCTTAAAGATTACGGTATCTTTACCGTTACAGGCATTATTGAATCCAATAAACTTAAATCTCATATTCAGTTCGAAAGCCTTGTTTCTTCCTCAAGCTTAGCTGCGAGAAAACTTCGAGATAAATCAGCCAGGGACTATACATCAGACTGGGAAAATTATTATTCCAGTTATGTTTACTTAATCCCGGTAGAAGGTACTGATCCGGAGGTTATTAACGATGCACTTAAAGAAATAAGCATAAGTCGATATAGTGATAATGATAAAACAGATATCAGCTACTATCTCTACCCCTTCGACAAGATTGTTCCCGGACCAATTATTGGTAATGAACTGGGAGTCTCCATGCCCAGAATCTACCTTATTTTCTTTGGAGGACTGGCGCTCATAGTTATTATATCTGCAGCTTTTAATTATACAAGTCTGTCTATTGCACGATCACTTACCAGGTCAAGGGAATTTGGAATACGGAAAAGCATCGGGGCTACAAGGAAGGAGCTGATATTACAGATATTTTTGGAGGCTATTCTGATTTCCATGATCTCCCTGGTAATTGGAATAGGTTTTTTACAGTTGATACTTCCTGTATTTAAAGGTTTTAAAATGATGGCTCTTATGCAGGTAGATCCTGCACAGAATTTTACTGTCTATGCCTGCTTCTTTTGCTTTGCTATATTTACCGGGATAGCTGCAGGAGCATTACCTGCAATTTATATTTCGAGAATTAACCCTGTTATCGTACTTAAAGGATCCGGGAACCTGAAGGTTTTCAGAAGACTGACTTTCAGGAAAATATTACTTGTAACACAGTACTTCTTCTCAATAGTATTTATTATCTCTATTATCCTTATTTATCGTCAGATGATATTTATGGTAAATGCAGATATGGGATTTGAGCGTAATAAAATTTATAATATTGCATACAGTGATAATGACAGAGCCCTGATTAAAGATCTGCTGGGAAGGGTTCCGGAAGTTATTTCAGTTACATTCGGCTCTCATGTGCCGGGAGTAGGTAGTCTTAGAGACTCTGAAGTGAAATTAAATGATGGTGACGAAGAGTATATTATTTCAAATCATTTTGATGTAGGAGCAGCCTATGTAGAAACAATGGGGCTAAAACTGATAGCAGGCAAAGACTTTCCCCCAAACCTGAGTGAAGAATCAGAATCGCTGGTATTAATCTCCGAGCTGGCTGCTGAAAAATATAATTTTAAATCGCCAGTTGATGCAGTCGGAAAAAATATCATTGTGGATGATACAATAAATCTGATCATCCAGGGAGTATTTGAAAATTACAAATACTGTGCCCTGTTTTTGCCTGAGAGGCCCCTATTATTACGTTACAGGCCTGAATATACGCAATATGCTGTATTAAGGATACAAACGGGTGACCTGCCCGAAACAGTTGAAAATCTAAAGAAAAAATGGAAAGAGATTGATGCTGAACATGAAATGCATGGTTTACTACTGGATACAGAGATCCGTGATTATTATGTCTATTTCGAAGATATACTTTATATGGTAGGTTATACTTCATTTCTTGCGCTTATGATAGCCAGCATGGGACTCTATGGCATGGCATCGTACAGTATAAAAACCCGGACAAAAGAAGTAGGGATTAGAAAAGTCTTTGGAGCCGATACGAAAAGTATCGTCTATCTCGTCTCAAGATCTTTTGTAAAACTGCTGCTTATATCTATATTATTAGGCGCTCCTGTAGCTTTTTTTCTTAATAATGCATGGATAAGTTTTATTGCTTTGCATGTGAATTTTGGAGCTGGCACCGTATTGGCAGGAGTCTTAATCGTAGCAATTATTGGATTACTAAGCATAAGCTCACAGACAATGAAAGTATCAGGAAGCAATCCTGCTGAGACATTAAAATATGAATAAAATAAATGGGGGTGCATGTACTGCACCCCCATTCTTCAATAAATATTATAACTCCTGAAAATAGATTATTTATGTGCTATCGGATCAGGATTACCGTCAGGATCACCATTAACATATCCATCTGTTAAAATATCTCCGCCAGTAACTAATAATAGTCCGCAAACATGTGGTGCTGCCATTGAGGTTCCGCTCATAGTGGCATAGCCACCACTTTTATAAGTAGAGTATATACTTACTCCGGGAGCACAGTAATCTATAGGCGGATTACCATAATTTGAAAAGGAAGCCCAGTAATCGTTAATATCCATGGCAGATACAGTATATATATTTGTACCATTTGCTCTTGCAGGAGAGTGAGTGTTAGCATCATCACTCTCATTACCGGCTGCAAGTGCAACCAGGACGCCAGATTCGCCTAGAGCCTGCACTGCTAAATCGAGAGGCTCATAAATACCTCCTCCGAGACTCATATTAGCAACATCCCCATTTGCAGCATTTGCGGCAACATAATCAACTCCTGCAATAATATCAGTCATTGTACCCGATCCTCTCTTATTTAAAACCTTAACTCCGACAACAGTTGCTCCGGCTGCGACTCCTACAACACCTATCTCATTATCAATTGCTGCAACTATACCCGCACAGTGAGAACCATGACCATTATCATCTTCAGCAGAATATGTACGCAAAACAAAGGTAGTCGAGCGATCAGTATCAACATTCAGATCAGGATGATCAAGGTCAATTCCTGTATCAATAATCCATGCAACATTTGACCCTGTATAATTAACATTACCTACCCTGCTTATACCATAAGGAACTGTTTGGGCCGGGGGCTCTGTTGGAACAGTTCCCGGTTTTTTGAGCATCACAACCCTATCCTGATATACACCAGCAACATTCTTATTGCCAGAAATATTATCAGCATCCTCCTTTGTCATACTTACAGAGAAACCTTTTAATGCTGAAGCATATACTGCGTCCAGGTTCTCGTTTAAAACAGATTGCTGATCAAACACTTCCATAGCTTCTTCCACTACCATGCTAATTCTTTCATTATAATTGGAATAGGCGGATTTCATTTTATTGATATCACCCTTAAGGACAACAATATACTGGCCTGGTATAGGCTCACCTATTTCTGATTTAACTAAATCAGTTGGATCCTGATCAAAATCCACAATCTGTCTTTTTTCGCATGAAAACAGGCTTATGACCACTATGGCCATAATAAAATAAAGAATCTTTTTCATAAATTATAAGTTTTAGGTTGATTTATGGCGCCAAAATAGCTATTAATATTTAAATCATTAACTATTAAACACAAAAATTTAACAAATATTTATTAAGAATATAAATCCCTAATCTTAGAAATATTCAGGAATAATTATAGTTACTCAGACTTTAGAATAGGCTATAACCCGATTACCTGTTTCAATTCAGTAATCTGGGTGTCCCACAGGTGCATTGCATCATCCCTCTCACCTTCCTCGGCAAAATCTGTTATAAGGAGGGCTACATCGCCGGTAAGTTCATCGACATTTAGCTTAAACTCAAAATATCTTTCCTCATCAGCCCCTTCATCTATCCAGACAAATTTTACATGCTTATTATCTTTAAGAGTTGATAGTTTTGCATAATGCTCAATGTCGTCCCAGATAAAAGTATAGTCATCCCCTCTTACCTGCACATCATCAGCAAACCACTCAGCCAGACCTTCTGCAGTGCTTAATCTTGAAAACAAAACTTTGGGAGAGCTATTAAGAGTATATTCAAGTTCAATTTTAACTTTCATTATTAATCCGGTATTAGTTATATAAACTGGGATTACTTGCAATATAAAAAAAATAAAGTAAATAAAAAATGGGTGTTGGACTTTTACAATTATGTATTATATTTGCACCCGCAATCGCATCAGATGTGCATCTAATGTAGATTTAAATTATTAAGGCGAGATAGCTCAGATGGTTAGAGCGCAGGATTCATAATCCTGAGGTCCGGGGTTCAATTCCCCGTCTCGCTACAAAGTAATAAACCCTGAAGCAAAGCTTCGGGGTTTTCTTTTTTTTGTGCCGACAAAAGCTTGCTTTTGGAAGGGACAAAAAAGAAAACCCGGGCTGCACAAAGTGCAGCAGGGTTTATTACTTTGTAAGGCTTCCCTTCCAGGAATCACGAAACGTACGAAGTGAGCTTCGTAATTCCATTTAATTATTAAATTCCTCTCTTCGCTCCTAATGACAGTAAGGAATCACGTAAGAAAACAAAACAATCTCAAGGAGTGAGCTTAACTGCTTTTCGTTTAAATTCGCGATCATACTTTTGTCTTTTTTGTGTCATCATGACAATTTACTATTTTTATAGTAGCTTAATTTCCTGCCCACTTTAACAGGGTAGGTTCAAAAATATTAATTATGACAACCAATAAAGCAATATCAGCATGTGTTTTAGTTGCATTTATTTTTACATCCTGCACATTATTGAGTAAAAAGGAACTGGAAAACAGTCTTGTTGTAAGAGTTTCTGCAAACGAATTTATATTGTCTCTAGCAAATAATAGCAAAGATGAGAAATTACTTGAGGCTCTCAACCTTGCTGATGAAATGCAAGGTGACAGCAGTGAAAATTACATTACTCTTTTCGGCAAAGCTTTTAGTGAGCTTAGCCCAGATGCAAACCTGTCAGAAATTTTCAGCACTGTAGATTTACGCAGCTACATCAACTTTAATTCGAGCAATGAAGAAGTACTTGCAGTATTGCAAAATCAATTGGATGAGGTAATAAATAATATGATAAACATTTTAAGAATCCGCATTGACCGTTATGGTATCCGTCATCAGAACGTTACAAGGATTGGTAATTCAGAGAATATTTTAGTAGAGTTGCCAGCAATTGAAAACATGGACAGGGTAAAACGTTTGATTGAGACAAGAGCCAAATTGGAGTTCTGGGAAACTTACGAGTTAAGCGAAATATATAGTTACTTTGACCAAGTCAATACTGGTTTACTCGATGATAAGAAAATTGAGTATGCCATAGAAATGAAAATTGATAAAATAGATGAGGAATTCAGGGAGTTTGCTGAAAAAAACCCCTTGTTTGTCCATTTGCGTCCTGCAGTAGACGCGAATATGCAATTGATGCAGGGGCCTCTTGTTGGTTATGTTGCAATTCAGGATACATCAACCATAAATTATATATTTAACAATAAAAGTGTTAAGGAAATATTACCTCAGGATTTAAGGTTTTACTGGGCTTATAAACCTCTCTCTGAGGATGAAGATATGCTGCAGCTTTTAGCAATAAAGGTAACAACCCGAGATGGAAATGCCCCGATAGATGGCCGGTTAATTACCGACGTAAAAATGGAATATGATCAAAATGATAATATCACAATACATCTGTCAATGAACAGTGAGGGTGCTAAAATATGGCAGCGACTTACAAGAGATAATATTGGGAGAAGCATTGCAATAACACTTGACAATAATGTTTATTCATATACAACCGTTCAGCCCGAAATTAAAGATGGACAAACCTCAATTGCCGGGGATTTTACTGAAAACGAAGCGCAAGATCTTGTAAATATTTTGCGTACAGGCCCATTACCTATAACTGTCAGTATAGTTGATGAAAACCAAAAAAAACAATAATGATGTCATTAAATATTCTTGATAAATAGAAGCTGACATCACTATAGGAATACTTATAATTCAAACCTTGCAGTTATATTTTGTACTTGGATAAAGGGCGAGTTAGAAGCTGAGAACTAAGTATTGTATAAATAGAGTCTTATTTTTTCGTTTAATTAATCCAGTACATAATTTTAGCTTTTATTAACATATCGACAAGCAAATTTCTATCCTGCTCCCTCATTAATGTTTATCCGTAAACCTTCTAAGAAGTCTCATCAACTCATCAACCCTTATCGGTTTTGAAATATAATCATCGCATCCTGCCTCAAGGGCTCTTTCCCTGTCATAACCAAATGCATATGCAGTCTGTGCGATTATTACAACTTCCCGATTAGTATCCCTGATAAGCTTTGTTGTTTCATAGCCGTCGATTTCAGGCATCTTTATATCCATAAAGATAATATCTACATTATCATTCTTTCTTAGAAGCTCCATTGTTTCAGTCCCCGATTTAGCATGAAGAATTTCACAATTTATCCTCTTTCTCAGGATTGCAGACAGGTACATAAATGATGGCTCATCATCCTCTGCAATAATTATCTTCAATTTATTACCGGTCTTCTCTTCATCAGGCTTTTCATTCTTCTGTGTAGAATTTTGTTCACTTTTTCTGTTTCTTTTCGAGGGAAGAGTAAAATAAAAATCAGTACCCCTGTCAAGCTCCGATTCTACCCATATTTTACCTTCAAGCATCTCGACATAAGCCTTGGCGATAGTTAATCCCAGACCTGAACCATCAAAAGCCCTTGCATTTGAGATATCGGCCTGCTCAAAGCGGTTAAAAATTGCATCCAGCCTCTCAGGAGGAATACCAATACCTGTGTCCTTAACATTAAATGTCAGTATCTTACCGTCATCCTGGCATTTAATCTCAATCTTCCCTTTATCTGTATACTTGATGGCATTCTTAATCAGGTTTGATAATATTGAGTCAAGTTTAGTAGAATCAGTTATTATTGTATCGCTTCCTTTTTCCAGGTAAGCACTTACTTTTAACTCCAGTCCCTTTTCGCTGGCCTGCTGCCTGAAAAAGTTATACAGATTTTCGATTTTTTCATTTAGCCTGACCTCAGAAAGAGCAATTTTTACCTGACCGGTCTCTATTTTGGATATATCTATAAGGTCATTCACCGTACTTAGCATTCTGTCGCCACTTTTCTGAATGATCTCGATATAATTACTCTTTTCTTCTGCAGTAAGATCAGGTTCACTTAAGAGGTTTGCAAACCCTATAATACCATTCATTGGAGTCCTAATTTCATGACTCATATTGGCCAGGAATGAAGATTTCAGTCGATCACTCTCTTCTGCCATCTCAATAGCCTTCCTTAATCTGGTAATATCTTCTATGGTAACAACCACCTGGTAAAGTTTACCAGAGTTACCATTTTCAAATTTTGGTATTGAATTAATATTTATCCACCTGTAGCTTTCCTCCTCAGGGATAAAAACACCCATCACAGAATCATATACTGGTTTTCCTGTTTTCAGGCTCACCATTACCGGGTGTTCATCGCCCGGATATTCAGAACCATCCTCATGGATCGACTTCCACCTGGGATCTTTTGCTGTCTTACCAACAAGCTGGTCTGATGTCAGGCCCAGTATCCTTGATGCTGCTTCGTTGGAATTTATTATCTCTCCTTCTGAATTATGATAAATAACCCCCTGTACCATATTCTCAAAAAGGAACCTGTTTTTTTCTTCACTCTCGCGCAGCTTGATCTCAGCCTCGGTCCTGTTCCTGATATCTCTTGTCGACCCCTGCAAACCAATAAGTTTCCCATCTGCAAAAAGTGGTGTGGAAGCAATTTCAAGAGGAATCAGGTCTCCGGCTTTATTATACATTTTCGTTTCAAATGTAACATTACTGAAGGTCCTGAAATTTTTCAGCATCCTTAGGGCAAGCCTGCTCATTTTTACAAATTCTATCCAGTTTGTATGCTGGGAGATCCTTGTTCCAATCCATTCCTCAGGCTTAAATCCAGTAATATCGTATAGTGAAGGACTAAGGTATGTAAACCTTAGTTTCTTGTCGAGCTGCCAGATACAATCAAGTGAATTATTGGCAATAAGCCTGAATTTTTCCTCGCTTTTTTTGATCTCTTCTTCTTTAAGGTATCTCTCAGTAATATCCTGGATAATACCCGAAACCCTGTTTTCCATTTTACTATATTCAGCTATAGAATGAATATATGCAATAGTGTTGTCGGAGAGTCGCCTGATTCTGAACTCAACATTGTAATCGCCTTCACCCTTTACAAGATTCTGTAATGCTTTGTCGAGTATTTCCCTGTATTCCTTAAGTGGAACCTGCTGAAGTTCCTTGATCGTGTATTCCTTTCCTTTCTGAAGGCCATAAATATTATACGATTCTTCAGAAATATTTGCTTTTCCGGTTTCAAGGTCAAATGTCCAGCTCCCAATTTTCCCAATTTTCTGTGCCTTTCTCAGTTGTTTCTCATTCTCATAAATCTCTTCTTCCAGAATGTACTTTCTGGTAATATCCCTGAAAACCAGAACCACGCCATGGATGTTATTCTGGTCATCCTTTATAGGTGCGCCAGAATCAGCTATCTGGTATTCTTTTCCATCATTTGAGATTAACTTGGTATGGTTTGCCAGTCCGACGATCTTTCCAGTTTTAATAACAGCATCCACCGGATTCTCTCCCTTTTCTCCTGTAAGTGAATTAACAATATTAAATACACTTTCAAGTGGACGGTTTAAAGCATTCTCAAGTTTCCACCCGGTTAGTTCCTCGGCTACCGGGTTCATCCTCGTTATAAGTCCCTTTTTATCTGTAGCAATCACCGCGTCTCCAATTGAGTTAAGGGTTGTCTTCAGATCGGTCAAACTTCTTTGGAGTGCCTCTTCCGACAGTTTCAGATCAATTATTTGTCCCAGATTAACTGCTGATCTTTCCAGTCGGTACTTGGCAAGATCAATAATAAACTTTGGGCGTGGCAGGTACTCCTGCGACGCCTTTCTTAACTTTTCAACGGATATCTTATAGTCGAGGGATATTTTCCTGAGTTCTGATTCTTCTTTTGGGGGCTCACCATAACCAAAATTGATGGAGCCAACTATTTTGCCTCCAGCCCTTACCGGTACTGCATAAAGGTTAAGCCCCCCACTGCATGGAACATCAACCGGCTTACCCTCCCTGATAGACCTGAGAGAAGCCTCTTTCCAACACGAATCATGACAGAGCCATTTGCCACTGTCCATGGCCTCAGAATTACTTTTTGTTTCGCACAGATTTCTTGACCCGGTATCCAGTAATCTGCACCATCCGGAAGTGAATATACCCAGAGCATAATCTCCGTTTGCCTCATAAATAGCAGCTGATGTATCAAGAAGACCGAGGTACTCCGATGCCAGATCCTTTAGTCTCTCACTGTCAATAGACGAATTTATCAGACCACCCTTGTTAAGTGTAGTTAGGTCTCCATATTCAGGTATATCATAGCTCTTGCTACTATTCCTGGTCCTTAACATCCAATCCAGCTGCTGAAGCTCTTCCTGGGTCAATCTCCTCTCTATAAACTGAGACAGAAGAACGGCAAATGTATTAATAAGTGCTCTCTCTTCTTCAAGAAACGGGTCTTCTGAAAACTCCGGCACTCTCTTATAGTAAAATACCTCAACCTGACCTGTTTCGTTCCCATTTAGAACAATCGGGGCTGAAAACCTCCATTCAGTTTCCCTGATTTTAGTAGTGCTGACAGAGATATTTTTAAAGCTTATCCTGGCACCTGTTATTTCAGGATACCGGAAAGCTGGTGGAAGCAGAACAACGGCTGATTGAAGTAAGTCCTCAAGTGACTGGTCTGTTTTTTCAAATACCTGGGTCAGACTGTACATACAATTAAGTTCCTTCACCCTTTCTGCCAGAGCTTCACCAAGTTTTTTTGAACTACTGGCAACACTCTCAAGTATCTCATTATTCTTTCTGAGCTCAGAAATCTCATCCCTGAGTTTTTTTTCTTCCTTCTCTGCCATCTGATCGTC